>DATERH010000215.1:0-9592 GCA_035271785.1 Buttiauxella sp. | reverse complement strand
GGAATTCCTCGTAGCGTTTGGCGCGAAATTTTAGCATTTGTTCAATGGGCGTAAACGAACTATCCATTTTGGCATAACCTCATTAGTTTCTGTCGATATAGTAACTATGGTGACAAATAAAGTAAATGTATTATTTATGTGATTTTTATTCGTTAGGTGGATATCACCGTCATGAGTTTCCAGGTTAATCCATAACCCAGGGCACTTAAGAGTGTCGGGATAATAATGCTACGAGTCTTATAAAAGCTCAGTCCGAGAATAATAAAACCCATAAGCGTCGGGACCAGTCGCTGAGCATCTTGCATGATTTCAGGCACACTTGAGACCACCAGCAACGCACAAATTGATGCGATTCCAATACTGTCGAGCAGCACGCCTGTCGCGCCTCGTTTGGCCGGACGCGTCGTATTTGCCCGAATACGCAAGGGCAAATAACGAAACAGGTAATTGGCACACCCGACCAGCAGGCCCAGCAAAAGCACTTGTGTACTCATCCGGGCTCTCCTTGATAAAACGCCTGCACTAATGCCGCCAGACATCCACAGACAATCCCTGCAAGAATCGCCGCAGGAATGGAAACCAGGGTTACGCCCAACATGGCACCTGCAAGTGATGCGGTAACCGTCCAGGATTGCTTTCGCTGGAACGATGCCAGCAAGAAACTCATGAACAGGGCAGGCAACATAAACCCTAATGCCGCTTCAACTGTTGGCAGAGTATCCAGTAAACCATTACCCGACCATGCTCCCAGTGCTGTGCCTAAAATCCATGAGAACCACGAGCTGAAGGCGATACCGAGCATCCAGTTTTCGCTCCATCGACGGTTATCGCGCACCAGTTTGGCGGTGGCGGCAGCAAAAACTTCATCCGTCAGACCGAACGCCCAAATCGCGGTTTTAGGTTTACTCAATTGGCGAGTAATGCGTTGACGCAGGGAAGGGCCATATAAGACGTGGCGTACATCCATGGCCATAACCGTTAATGCGGCAACCCATAAAGAGCTCCCGGCAGCCAGTAAAGCCGTAATAACAAACTGACTGGCGCCAGCATAAATAATGCAGGAGAAAAACAGGCTTTCGAATGGGGTAAATCCCAGCTTGGTGGCATTCAATCCAAAGGCGAACGCTACCGGAATATAGCTGATAACAATCGGTAAACTGTCTTTCAGCCCTTCAACCCAGGTAGCATCATTTTGTTCGTTACTTAATGGAACTGTTGCAGGACTATCCATATTAACTATTTATCTATTTCTGACGTTAATGTCACTCGAATGAACAAACAGGGATAACCTTAACAGACTGGTACGACCCTTAATACCCCAAAATTTTCCCCTGAAGAGATATAGGATTAGTGGCATCACGGTTGACGGTGATAGCCACGCCACCACACTACTAAATTTAGTAGTGCGATTATTGCACCCGCCGCGCACACGCCATTCCATCCAGCATGTTGATAGGCGCTGGCCGAAATAATCGAACCTGCAGCACCGCCAATAAAGTAGCTGGTCATGTAACCGGCGGTCAGGCGATTTCGCGCATCCGGCATCATGCGGTAGATAACGGTTTGGTTGGTGATGTGCACGCCCTGCACCGTTAAGTCCAGAACCAGAATCCCAATGATAAGTGCGATGATTGAATACTGCCCCATCGCGGTCGCAATCCATGACAATAACAGCAGCACGAGTCCAATGGTGGTGGTGAGATGCGCTTTGCCTTTATCGGCAAATCCGCCAGCAGGACGCGCGCCCAAAGCCCCCGCCGCACCCGCGAGGCCAAATAAACCAATCACCCCTTCCGAGAAGTTAAACGGTGGTGATGCCAGCAGAAATGCCATCGACGTCCAGAGAATACTGAAGTTGGCAAAAGTCAGGCAGCCGAGCAATGCGCGGGTACGCAGCAGCGGAGTTTTGATAAACAGGCCGAATACCGACGAGAGCAATTGCAGATAATTCAGATGAGTCTCGGATTTCACTTTCGGCAAGCCACGCCACAAGGCCAGCGCCATCGCCACCATCAAAACACTCGCGACCCAATAAACGGTGCGCCAGCCGCCAATACTTGCCAGCAACCCGGCCACGGTACGCGCCAGTAAAATCCCCAGCAGCAACCCGCTCATAATGGTGCCGACGACTTTGCCGCGCTTTTCAGGCTCTGCAAGTGTTGCGGCCAACGGCACGAGAATTTGTGCAACCACCGAGAACAAACCGGTGAGTGCGGTGCCAAGAATCATCATCCACAATGTCTGGCTCAGCGCCACAATCACCATGCCGCCTGCCGCCAGGAGCGTCATAAAGACAATCAACCCACGGCGTTCGAACATATCACCCAGCGGCACCAGGAACAGTAAACCTACCGCGTAGCCCAACTGCGCGGCGGTAACGATAAACCCGGCCTGGTTTATTGAGAGGGAAAAGGCATTCGCAATTGTGTCGAGCAGGGGTTGTGCGTAGTAGTTGCTGGCAACGGCTAAGCCCGTCGCGAGGGACATCAGGACAATCAGCGCGGGACTAAGTCCTTGGGTGGAATTTTTCATTCTAATTCTTCGGGTTGTGATGATAGAGCAGGAATAATAGCGAAAAACAATGTAGGGATGAGTCGGATTGTGCGTTACTACTAATTAATGGGTGGATGTCGCTTTCGCTAATCCACCCGCCATCAAAAGTGCTATTTCGCCGCTAGAGCATCTTTCACCCAGCCATCAAACTCTGCCTGGTGTGCTTTAATCCAGCCATCAACGTGGCCCTGAATATCGGCTTCTGACGCTTTACCGCTATGCATCATCGAATTCTCGGCATTGATATCCGCCAGTGGCAGTTTCATCAGGCTAAACAGTTTTGCCGCCTGTGGGTTTTTCACCGCCCAGGCTTTGTTTGCCACGATATGCATGGTGTTCACCGGGAAGCCATAATTCGCGCCGTTCGGCAGCTTGGTATCCACATCTTTTTGTTTGCCCGGCATAGAAGAGAACGGCACCTGCAGCCAAACCACATCTTTACCCGGAACCATCACATCACTCACCCAATATGGCGTCCAGGTGTAGTACAGAATGGGTTTGCCTTCTTTATGGCGCGTAATGGTGTCGGCAATCATGGCCGAGTAGTTACCCTGATTATGTTCTACCGTATTGCTCAGGCCAAAAGCGCCAATCTGGTGATTAATGACCGCTTCGCAACCCCAGCCTGGCGTACAGCCAGTTAAATCCGCTTTACCGTCGCTATTGGTATCAAACAGCTTGGCGATCTTTGGATCTTTTAACTGCGCGATGTTGGTGATTTTGTATTGCTCAGCCGTTTTCTTATCGATCAGATAACCCTGGGCGGCACCCTGAATGTAAGTCCCTTCCAGGTAAAACTTCTTGTCGCCGCCAGCAGCGGCATACATATCGTCGTGCAACGGCTTCCAGTTGGTGGCGATAAACGTGGTATCGCCCGCGGCCATGGAGGTATAAGCCACGTTGTAATCCACTTCACTTGGTTTGTTAACCGTATAACCCAGTTTCTCCAGGCCACGGCTCACCAGCAAAGTCTGGAATGATTCTTCTGAAATGGTGCTTTGTGCAGGTTGAACCGTAATACCTTTACCCGGTAAATCAGCGGCAAAAGTGCTGGTGGTAACGAGTGTAGCAAGCGCAGTCGCTATAATAGTTGTGTGTCGCATCGTCGTTATTCCTGTTTTAGGGTGATGGGGCGTGAGGCGGCACGCATGCCGCCATCATGTTTATTTGATGAAGGGACGGGTCAAAAGACCAATTGGGCCGGTGTTAAACCAGCGGCGGTTGCCACGGCTGCGTGAATCGCGACCAATGGACTGAGTTAAACGATCAAGAATAATGGCAAGGATAACGATCCCGACGCCGCCGACGGTCGCAAGACCCATATCGAGACGGCCAATACCGCGCAGAACCATCTGTCCCAGACCGCCGACGGCAATCATTGATGCAATAACGACCATCGAAAGCGCCAGCATCAGCGTTTGGTTTACGCCCGCCATAATGGTTGGCATCGCCAGTGGTAACTGAACTTTGAACAGCATCTGACGTGGGCTTGCACCAAACGAACGTGAAGCTTCAATCAAATCTTCTGGAACTTGTTTAATCCCCAGAATCGTCAGGCGCACAATGGGTGGCAGCGCAAAGATAATCGTCACCACCACACCCGGCACGTTACCGATACCGAACAGCATCACGATAGGCACCAGATAAACAAACGCCGGAGTGGTCTGCATCGCATCTAACAGCGGGCGAATTATCTTCGCGGCGCGTTCGCTTCTTGCAAGCCATATGCCGAGCGGCAAACCAATAATCATGCAGAACAGCAGGGCGGTCAGAACCAGCGCCAGCGTGACCATCGCTTGCGACCACGCACCAATCGCGCCAATTGCAATCAACGAAACTAGCGTCGCAATTCCCATACCCAGGCTGGACATCTGCCACGCAATCATCGCGAACAGGATTATCGCAACCGGTGCCGGCATCCCCAGCAAGAAGTGCTGGAAGCCACTCAGGATATAATCCACCGGCACACGAATCCCCTGGAAGATCGGGCGAAAGTGTGTGACCACCCAGTCGATACCGTGTGTTACCCAGCTATCGAGTGGGATCAGCGTCTTATGGAACGGATCTAAAATATTAAAATGTTCAGGTGCTGGTGCGGGGGCCGAATTGAGCCAATCTGCACTGCTACTTGCCGCCGGAGTTGATGCCGCCTGGTTACCCCACGCGTCAGCACTCGCAGCGACCTGATTTGTTGTTGTGTCGGTCGCGGCACTGCCGGTATCCCACGGATTTGATGCACTCATTGAGTTACCCCCTCACGATCTAACGCCTGCAGCAGAACCCCTTTCGAGATAATGCCCACGTACTGACTCTCTTCCCCAATAACCGGAACCGCGCACGGTGCCTGGCCTACATGGGTCAGTAAGTCGCTCAGTGACGTTTCTGCGGAAACGGCCGCAGGGGTTTCGAGGTAAGCACCTTCCAGACCTTCGCCCTGCGCGAGTGCAGCTTTCAGTGACTCAGTCGAGACAATGCCGAGGAATTTCTGCCCACGTTCAATGATATAACCGAATTCACGGTCGCCATCTTGTAGCAGTTTGAGTGCCGTGCGTGGGCCAAAACCGGCTGTTTTACGTAGCAGGCCAGCAGGATTACGGCGGGCGATATCTTTCGCACTAAACACCTGGCTGATATCCACACCACGGAAGAAGGTGCGAACGTAATCATTGGCCGGATTATTTAAAATTTCATCCGGTGTACCGACTTGCACAACTTCACCACCTTGCATAATGGCAATACGGTCGCCAATACGCATTGCTTCATCCAGATCGTGGGAAATAAATACAATGGTTCGTTGATGTCGTGCCTGCAATTTAATTAACTCGTCCTGCATCTCAGTACGAATTAATGGATCAAGGGCCGAGAAGGCTTCATCCATCAATAATATATCGGGATTGATCGCCAATGCACGGGCCAAACCAACACGCTGACGCATACCACCAGAAAGCTCATCAGGGTAAGCATGGGAATAATTCTCAAGCCCAACCTGGCGCAATGCATCAAGCGCTTTTTCCTGACGTTCTTTCAACGGGATGCCGGCTAATTCCATGCCAAAGGCGGTATTATTTAGTACCGTCATATGAGGCATCAAAGCAAAGGACTGGAATACCATGGAGATCTTATTTTTGCGTACTTCACGGAGTTCCGCTTCTGATATTTTGGCGATGTCAACGCCATCAATCAGTACCTGTCCACGGGTTGGTTCAATCAGGCGATTGAGAAGGCGAACCATGGTGGATTTACCGGAACCCGATAACCCCATGATGACAAAAATCTCGCCTTCTTCAATGGCCAGACTGGCGTCTTTTACGCCAAGCGACAGCCCTGTTTTCTCCAGTAGTTCAGCTTTTGAAATACCCTTATCTATATATTTGAATGCGCGTTGTGGATGCTCACCAAATACCTTATATAAATTCTTTACTTCAAGTTTAATTGCCATGCAATAAAGTTAATCCTGTGTTTATATTTATACACAATTCCTGATGGAAATATTCACTGCATATACCCTAACATACTCAGGATCTGAGACAACCCTCGATTTCTGATATATCGAATATTCACGTCGATGATATGGTCGGAATTTCCCATGAGTAAAGGGCTGAGGGCAAATTAGAGAAGGATGATATTTTTTGTAATGGACTGCGGAATTATCCTAAATGGTGTGGATTTAGTCGAAAATGTAAACGGTTATTTGTGTTATTTACAAAAAATATTATCGCCAAAATTAGGTGGATTATTTTGATTGATTTACGATAATAAACCACAATAAATCGAGTTGCAGGATGGCGACAAGTCTACAAGTCCCCAGGAGCATAGATGACTATCCGACTGGGGCGGTGCGTGCAGTCAACGCACCTGCAACTTGAAATATGAAGGTTTTAGAAATCCCAATCTTCGTCCTGAGTTTCTACCGCTTTCCCCATCACATACGAAGAACCAGAACCGGAGAAAAAGTCATGGTTTTCGTCCGCATTTGGCGATAACGCGGCAAGAATGGCCGGGTTCACTTCGGCCATTTCAGGCGGGAAAAGAGCGCTATAACCCAGATTCATCAACGCTTTATTCGCGTTATAGCAGAGGAAGGCTTTGACCTCATCCTGCCAGCCCACATCGCCGTACAGCGCCTCGGTATAGGCCACTTCATTATCGTAAAGGTCCATCAGCAACTCGAAGGCGAAATTCTGCAACTCGCTCTGCCGTTCTGCGTCTTGCTGAGCGAGTAATTTCTGGAATTTATATCCGATGTAATAACCGTGTACCGCCTCGTCACGAATAATCAGGCGGATAAGGTCAGCGGTGTTGGTCAATTTACCCCGGCTGGACCAATACATCGGTAAATAAAAGCCTGAGTAAAACAGGAATGACTCCAAAAATACGCTGGCGATTTTCTTCTTCAGTGGGTCATCGGCATGATAATGCGCAAGGATGATTTGCGCCTTGCGTTGCAGCGCTGCATTTTCCTCACTCCACTGGTAGGCGGCATCGACATCTTTGGTTTGGCAAAGTGTCGAGAAAATCGAACTATAAGAACGGGCATGCACCGCTTCCATAAAGCTCACATTCGACAGCACCGCTTCTTCATGCGGCGTGATTGCATCCGCCATCAACACTGGCGCACCTACGGTATTCTGGATGGTGTCCAGCAGCGTCAGCCCGGTAAACACCCGGATGGTGAGCTGTTGTTCGTCGTGCGTCAGTGACTGCCACGCCGGAATGTCGTTCGACAGTGGCACTTTCTCCGGGAGCCAGAAGTTACTGGTCAGACGGTTCCACACTTCGAGGTCTTTCTCATCCTCGATTTTATTCCAGTTGATGGCACTTACGCGGCTTAACTGAGTCATGTTCTCTCCTTATAAAGCACAGGACACGCAGCCCTGAACTTCGGTGCCTTCCAGCGCCATCTGACGCAAGCGAATGTAGTAGAGCGTTTTGATGCCTTGTTTCCAGGCGTAAATCTGCGCTTTGTTAATATCGCGAGTGGTGGCGGTATCACGGAAAAATAGCGTCAGCGACAAGCCCTGATCGACATGACGTGTGGCTTGCGCGTAAGTGTCGATGATTTTTTCCGGACCGATGTCGTAGGCGTCCTGGTAAAACTCCAGATTGTCGTTGGTCATAAACGGTGCCGGATAATAAACGCGACCAGTTTTGCCCTCTTTGCGGATCTCAATGCGTGAGACAATCGGGTGAATACTCGATGTCGCGTGATTGATATAGGAGATGGATCCGGTTGGTGGAATGGCCTGTAAATTCTGGTTATACAGACCGAACTCCATCACATCGTCGCGCAACTGCTGCCATTGCTCGCGTGTTGGAATGTCGATACCCGAATTGGCGAACAACTCACGCACTTTTTGGGTTTTCGGTTGCCAGCTCTCTTGCAGATATTGACGGAAATATTCACCGCTCGCGTAGCGTGACTGTTCAAATCCCGCAAAGCGCTGTTTGCGTTCCCGCGCCAGCAAATTCGATGCGCGTATGGCGTGCCAGGTGACGGTGTAAAAATAGAAATTAGTGAAATCCAACCCTTCAGCGGAGCCATAAGCAATGCCTTCGCGTGCCAGATAACCGTGCAGATTCATCTGCCCAAGGCCAATTGCATGGGATGCAGCGTTGCCCGCTTCAATCGACGGCACCGAGCGAATGTGGCTCATATCGGAAACCGCCGTCAGCCCACGGATTGCCGTTTCTATGGTCTGACCAAAATCGTCGGAATCCATGGCGTACGCAATATTCAGTGAACCGAGATTGCAGGAAATATCGTGACCCACCTGCTGATAATCGAGGTTTTCGTCATACGTCGAAGCGCTATTTACCTGCAAAATTTCTGAGCACAGGTTGCTCATATTAATGCGCCCGGCAATGGGGTTGGCGCGGTTGACCGTATCCTCAAACATGATGTACGGATAGCCGGACTCGAACTGAATTTCCGCCAGTGTCTGGAAGAAATCGCGCGCGTTAATAAAGGTCTTACGGATGCGCTCGTCTACCAGCATTTCCTGGTATAAATCGCTGACCGCAATATCGCCAAACGGTTTTCCGTAAATACGCTCAACATCGTAAGGCGAGAATAGCGCCATCGGTTGGTTATCTTTTGCTAACTGGAAGGTGATATCCGGGATAACCACGCCAAGTGACAATGATTTGATACGGATTTTCTCGTCAGCATTTTCACGCTTGGTATCAAGGAAACGTAAAATATCGGGATGATGGGCGTGCAGATACACGGCACCCGCCCCCTGACGCGCACCGAGCTGGTTGGCGTAAGAAAACGCATCTTCCAGCATTTTCATCACCGGGATAACGCCAGATGACTGGTTTTCGATGCGTTTAATGGGGGCACCGACTTCGCGCAAATTAGACAGCGAAAATGCCACACCGCCGCCACGTTTAGAGAGTTGAAGCGCTGAGTTCACCGCGCGCCCAATCGACTCCATATTGTCTTCGATGCGCAGCAGGAAGCAGGAAACCAATTCGCCGCGCTGCATTTTACCGCAGTTCAAAAAGGTTGGCGTGGCGGGCTGGAAACGGCCACTGAGCATCTCATCCAGCAGGCGGTTCGCCAGGCTCTCGTCACCTTGCGCAAGGGTGAGCGCCACCATGCAAACGCGATCCGGAAAGTGTTCCAGGTACTCTTTGCCATCCCGGGATTTCAGCGTATAGCTGGTGTAGTATTTCCACGCGCCAAGGAACGTCTGGAATGTGAAACCACTGTGATGGGCTTTTTCAAACAGCGTCTCTACAAAACGACTTTCATAACGTTGCAGCACTGTGTTGTCGTAATAGCCTTCCGCCACCAGCCACCCCAGGCGTGCCTGCTGATGGGGGAAGTGGCGCGAACGGGGCAACACATGCTGTTTATGGAATTGTTCAACCGCCAGTTTGTCTTTCTCAAACTGGATACGGCCTTCAGAATCATAAAGATTCAACATGGCGTTGAGCGCGTGATAATCCGCACTTTCCGTCGCCATTACGCTGATAGCTTCTGTCGTTGCCAAAATTCTTTGACTCCCTTACGCACGTTTTCGATGTCCTGCTC
>DATERH010000214.1:0-11392 GCA_035271785.1 Buttiauxella sp. | reverse complement strand
GTGTTGTGCGTGCTGATTGTTCAGTCACCACGTTTTATTGCTCTGCTCAAAGGACTCCGTCGCCATGATCAAACGTAACTTGCCGTTGATGATTACCCTGGCGGTGTTTGTGCTGGGGTATCTGTATTGCCTGACGCAATTCCCGGGTTTTGCGTCAACGCGTGTCATTTGCAACATCCTGACTGACAATGCTTTTCTCGGGATTATCGCCGTCGGCATGACCTTTGTGATCCTCTCCGGCGGTATCGATCTTTCCGTGGGGTCGGTAATCGCGTTTACTGGGGTTTTCCTCGCAAAAGCGATTGGTTTCTGGGGATTATCGCCGTTAGTCGCTTTCCCGCTGGTGCTGGTGATGGGCTGCGCATTTGGCGCGTTTATGGGGCTGCTGATTGATGGGCTGAAAATCCCGGCCTTTATCATTACGCTCGCCGGAATGTTCTTCTTGCGCGGGGTCAGCTACCTGGTGTCGGAAGAGTCAATTCCCATTAACCACCCGATTTATGACACCCTTTCAAGCCTCGCCTGGCGTATTCCCGGTGGCGGGCGTTTGAGTGCTATGGGCTTGCTGATGTTAGCTGTGGTCGTGATTGGGATTTTCCTTGCGCACCGCACGCGATTTGGTAATCAGGTGTACGCCATTGGCGGCAGCGCCACGTCAGCAAACCTGATGGGGATTTCAACGCGCAGTACCACCGTCCGCATTTATATGCTTTCAACCGGCCTTGCCACTCTCGCAGGGATTGTTTTTTCGCTTTATACCTCAGCAGGTTACGCACTGGCGGGGATGGGTGTTGAGCTGGATGCGATTGCCTCGGTGGTTATCGGCGGTACGCTATTAAGCGGGGGCGTAGGAACCGTTCTCGGCACACTGTTTGGTGTGGCAATCCAGGGGCTGATTCAAACCTACATTAACTTTGACGGCACGCTGAGTTCCTGGTGGACGAAAATCGCCATTGGCATTTTGCTGTTTATTTTCATTGCGCTACAGCGCGGTCTGACTGTGTTGTGGGAAAACCGCCAAAGCTCGCCAGTGAAGCGTATTAAGGTCCAGCCTGGTCAAAGCTGAATCTTTAAATATACCCAAAGTATTTCGAGTTGCAGGAAGGCCGCAAACGAGCAAATCCCGATGAACTTACTTAAGTAAGTGATTCGGGTGCGCGAGAGTAGCTAACGCCCCTGCTAATTGAAAGATAAAGAATATTAAACTTTCCCCGGTGATGGTCGATAACATCTAATCGTTCTGTCACCGGGAAAAGAGCATGTTGAAAAATTTGTCTATTCGTACGGGGCTGCTGACGTTATTGGCAGTCATGACTTTCCTGTTGTTATTTGTCAGCGGCATGGGCGTTTATGCTCTGCAGCAAAGTTCTACCTCACTGGAAAAAATCAACCGCTTACAGGGCGAGCAGATGGTGCGCTTGTCCGACAGCTATGTTTCTTTGCTGCGTGCGCGCAATGGAGCAGGGCAGGCCGTTCGACAGATGGAAATTGGTTTGCTGGAAGAGGCAACAAAATCCACAGACTATGTCACAAGCGATGTCACTCAAGCACAACGGCAGCTAAAAGAGTTTATCGACAGCGACGTGGATGACGAAGAGGGCAACCGCCTGGTTCAGAACCTATCGCAAAGCTATGCGGAGTACCTTGCAAAAGGCATCAACCCGATGCTTGCCGCTCTCACCAAACAAAGCCCCGACGATTACTACGATTTGCTCGAAAACACCCTAATTCCGTTGTCGCAGAAGTTTGATACCGACGTGGATATTTTCAAACATTGGGGTGAACAACGTGGCAAAAGTGAAGTTGAAGCGGTGAAACTGCACAAAACTATCGTGCTGACGCTTATCATTGTCGCCGCATTGCTCACCGCCGGGATTATCGTGCTGGTATGGCTGGCGCTGCGTCATTTACTGCTTAAACCGCTTAACCAGTCGATTGAGCAACTGGAGTTTGTCGCCAAAGGCGACTTGACCCAACCGTTGCCACCTGCGGGCAACAATGAATTTGGTCGCCTGGCCACGGCGATTACCATAATGCGCGATTCCTTAATGGAATCAGTCAGCCGCGTGCGCGACGCCAGCTCGCAAATTGATATTGGAAGCCGTGAACTGGCTGCCGGGAATCTCAATCTTTCCCAACGTACTGAATCGACTGCCACGTCGCTGGAGCAAACCGCGGCTAGCATGGAGCAGATAACCGCGACGGTTAAACAGAACGCCGACAATGCCGAGCAGGCGCATAAACTCGCGAAAGACGTCTCCGATATTGCTGACCGTGGTAGCGAAATGGTGTGCTACGTGATTGAAAAAATGCAAGATATCGCCAGTAGTTCCGGTCGCATCGCAGACATCCTGAGCGTTATCGACGGTATCGCCTTCCAGACCAATATCCTGGCGCTGAATGCCTCAGTAGAAGCGGCGCGTGCCGGTGAACAAGGGCGTGGATTTGCGGTGGTCGCGGGTGAAGTTCGCACGCTCGCCAGCCGCAGCGCGGATGCCGCAAAAGAGATCCGCTCGCTCATATCTGACTCGCAAAATCACGTGGGAGAAGGTCGCGAACTGGCGCAGCAAGCCGGTGAAACGATGGATGAAATCGCCGAAGAAGTGATGCGGATGACCCGCCTGGTAAGCGAAATCGCTAATGCGACAAACGAGCAAAGTTCGGGTATCGAACAGGTGAATATCGCGGTCAGCCAGATGGATGAAGCGGCGCAGCAGAATGCGGCATTGGTTCAGGAATCCACGGCGGCAACGCAATCGCTTGAAGAACAGTCGCAGCAGCTTGTGGCGGCAATGGCCACGTTTCGTTGTTAATGTCGGATGAACATTGTTAGCCATAAAAAAAACCGCGAATGCGCAACGCCGTTAGTTTAAGACCGCGATACCCGGGCGACCACCGGGTTTGGCGTCCCTCCGGGAACCAAATCCCGGCGTTTCCCCTAATTCATTGGCTTAAGTGAACGGCGTTACGCAAATGCGGGTTTTTTAGCATTTGTAGGGTGGATGAACGTGAGCGTCATCCACCGCAAATCAGAACTTATGCGTCCGGGAACTCACGGATAAAGCGTTCTACATCATCAACCATGTGCTCGTTACCGACAAAGAACGGGCGGCGTTGATGCAAGGTTTCTGGGATGATATCCAGAATACGTTCTTTACCGTCGCTGGCTTTTCCGCCCGCTTGTTCTGCAAGGAATGCCATCGGGTTACCTTCATACAGCAAGCGCAGCTTCCCTTGTGGGTGGCTTGCGGTGCTTGGATAGAGATAAATCCCACCTTTCAACAGGTTGCGGTGGAAATCCGCCACCAAAGAACCGATGTAGCGTGAGGTATACGGGCGCTGGGTATTGACGTCTTCTTCCTGACAGAACTTAATGTATTTCTTCACCCCAGTCGGGAAACGGATGTAGTTCCCTTCGTTGATGGAATACGTGCTTCCTTTTTGCGGGAAGCGCATACGTTCCTGGCACAGGCAGAACACGCCCAATGACGGATCGTAAGTGAAAGCATGTACGCCACAACCGGTGGTGTAAACCAGCATGGTTGAGGAACCGTAAACCACATAACCTGCCGCCACCTGGCGGTTGCCAGGCTGGAGGAAATCGGCTTCAGTGACTGGTGTACCTACCGGCGTGATACGGCGATAGATAGAGAAAATTGTCCCCACGGATACGTTGACGTCGATGTTTGAGGATCCATCAAGAGGGTCCATCAACACCACATATTTGGCATGCTCCGCGCCTTCGAAAATAACAATCTCATCTTCTTCTTCGGAAGCGACACCCGCCACAATTCCACGGGCTTTCAGTGCTGCTTTCAGTTTTTCGTTTGCGAACAGGTCGAGTTTTTGCTGCTCTTCGCCCTGAACATTTTCAGCTCCGCTCGCACCCAGAATATCCACCAGACCCGCTTTATTGATGTCGCGGTGGATGATTTTTGCGCCGAGCTTTATCGCCGACAGCAATGAAGTTAGTTCACCCGTTGCGTGCGAGAACTCATGCTGCTTTTCGACAATAAATTCACCTAACGTTTTCATAATACTTTCCCTGCATCTGTCCGTTGAGTAATCCCGTTATACTCCGAGCCGCAGGTGCGTTGGCTGCACTCACTTACCCGAATCACTTACTTGTGTAAGCTCATCAGGATAAGAATCCTTGCCGTCTACCTGTAACTCGAATTATTTAGGGATGAAGCGATTGCAACAATCCTAACAAAAATTCAAATAGTAGCGTACAGGTGAATCGCGCCAGCTAAATCCGGAATATCCTGAAATGCGATTTGCCACCACTCAACATGCGGTTAGAATGTGTGCCTGGGAATAGAAGGATAGTGTTATGCGCATTCATATTTTGGGTATTTGCGGTACGTTCATGGGCGGTCTGGCTATGCTTGCCCGCTCACTGGGCCATGAGGTTACTGGCTCGGACGCGAATGTGTACCCGCCAATGAGCACTTTGCTTCAAGAGCAGGGGATTGATTTAATTCAAGGTTATGACCCAGGCCAGCTCGACCCTCAGACGGATTTGGTGATTATCGGTAATGCCATGACGCGCGGTAACCCGTGTGTGGAAGCAGTGCTAGAGAAAGGCATCCCTTACATGTCAGGCCCACAGTGGTTGCACGACTTTGTGCTGCGTGACCGTTGGGTAATTGCCGTTGCGGGTACGCACGGCAAAACGACCACGGCAGGCATGGCGGCCTGGATTCTGGAAGCTTGCGGCTACCAGCCTGGTTTTGTCATCGGCGGCGTACCGGGTAATTTCGACGTTTCTGCACGCCTGGGTGAAAGCTCATTCTTCGTGATTGAAGCTGATGAATACGACTGTGCGTTCTTCGATAAGCGTTCCAAATTCGTGCATTACTGCCCGCGTACACTGATCCTCAATAATCTTGAGTTCGATCATGCGGACATTTTTGACGACCTGAAAGCGATTCAGAAACAGTTCCATCATCTGGTACGTATCGTACCAGGGCAGGGGAAAATCATCTGGCCTGAAAGCGACGCCAATATTAAACAAACATTGGCGATGGGGTGCTGGAGCGAACAAGAACTGGTGGGCGAACAAGGCCACTGGCAGGCGAAGAAACTCAATCCGGATGCTTCTCATTGGGAAGTGTATCTGGATGGCGAACGTGTCGGTGAAGTGCACTGGCAGTTAGTGGGTGAACACAATATGCATAACGGGCTGATGGCAATTGCTGCTGCGCGTCATGTTGGTGTGACGCCTGCTGATGCAGCGAAAGCGTTGGACAGTTTCGTGAATGCGCGTCGCCGCCTTGAATTACGAGGTGAAGCAAACGGCGTAACGGTGTATGACGATTTCGCTCACCATCCCACGGCGATTCTGGCGACCCTTGCTGCGCTGCGCAGCAAAGTGGGCGGAACCGCACGTATTTTGGCCGTGCTTGAGCCGCGTTCTAACACCATGAAAATGGGCCACAGCAAAGACGATCTCGCGCCATCTTTAGGCCGTGCAGATGAAGTCTTTTTACTCCAGCCACCACATATTCCGTGGCAGGTTGTGGAAGTGGCAGAAGCCTGTATTCAGCCGGCACACTGGAGTGCGGATGTCGACGTTTTGGTGGATATGGTGATGAAAATTGCCCAGCCAGGCGACCATATTCTGGTGATGAGTAACGGTGGTTTCGGGGGTATTCACCAGAAATTGCTGGATGCGTTGGCGAAGAAAGCTGAGAACCAGCAGCAGTAAAATGAACCAAATAAAAAAGCCTGCAAATTTGCAGGCTTTTTCTTAACCCTGGCTTTCGGCCAGTTCGCGCAGATAAGAGAAAATCTGACGGTAAGACTTTGGCGGCTTGTTAGCGGCCTTTTCTTTCTGAGCGTTGCGGATCAGTACGCGCAGTTGCTGACGGTCAGCTTCCGGGTAAAGTCTTAACACTTCGGTCATCGCATCATCACCTTCTTCAACCAGACGATCACGCAGCGCTTCCAGTTTATGGAACAGCGCAACTTGCTGGTTGTGACGGTTTTTCAGTTTATCGAGTGCTACGCGGATAGGGTCCATGTCGCGCGAACGCATCATTTTGCCAATCAACTGCACCTGACGGCGACGGCCTTCTTTCTTGATTTTCTGTGCAAGATCAATCGCCGCACGTAAATCTTCATCCAGAGGGATTTTGTCGAGGGCGTTCTTGCCCAGGTCCATCAACTCCATACCCAGGCGTTTTAATTCCTCGGCATCACGCTTAATTTCGCTTTTACTGACCCAGATAATCTCATCATCTTCGTCTTCATTTTCGTCATCCGGGACGTCGTCGAGCCAGTCATCGGGCTGCTTAGTCATATTAGGCTCCTTAAAAAAAGTGGCTAATTCTACCAGTAAAGCCTGTTCACTGCGAAATTGTTCTGTTCTGGGTTAGACTTAATTCACTCACCTTACATTATGGCAGTAGCGATGAAAGTAAACACGCAAGTAGCACAACAACGTCAGGTTCTGGAACAGGCGGTATCTCAGGCGCTGGAACTGGCTTCCGCTCAGTCCGATGGCGCAGAAGTTGCCGTCAGTAAAACCACTGGTATCAGCGTCAGCACGCGATACGGTGAGGTGGAAAACGTAGAATTTAACAGCGATGGTGCGTTAGGTATCACCGTTTATCATCAAAACCGTAAGGGCAGTGCATCGACAACCGATCTGAGCCCGGATGCCGTTGCGCGTACCGTGCAGGCCGCACTGGATATCGCCCGGTACACTTCGCCTGACCCGTATGCGGGTGTGGCAGAAAAAGAGTTACTGGCTTTTGAAGCGCCAGATTTGGACTTGTTCCACCCAACTGAAATGGACGCAGACCGCGCCATTGAGCTGGCAGCCCGTGCTGAAAATGCGTCATTGAATGTGGATAAACGCATCAACAATACCGAAGGGGGCAGTTTTAACAGCCACTACGGCATCAAAGTTTTCGGGAATAGCCACGGCATGTTGCAAAGCTATTGCTCCACTCGCCATTCCCTTTCCAGCTGCGTCATCGCTGAAGTCAACGGTGAGATGGAACGCGATTACGCTTACACCATTGGCCGTGCGATGGAAGACCTGGACAGCCCGGAATCCGTGGGCATTGAGTGTGCGAGACGCACGCTTGCACGCCTGTCTCCGCGTAAACTTTCCACCATGAAAGCGCCCGTCATTTTTGCGGCTGAAGCGGCGACTGGCCTGTTCGGGCATTTAGTGGGTGCGATTGCTGGCGGTTCGGTTTATCGCAAATCCACCTTCTTGCTCGATTCACTCGGCAAACAAATCTTGCCAGAATGGCTGACAATTGAAGAACACCCGCATTTGCTCAAAGCCCTGGCTTCCTCACCGTTTGACAGCGAAGGGGTTCGCACAGAACGCCGTGACATTATCAAAGATGGTGTTCTGCAACAGTGGCTGCTGACCAACTATTCTGCACGCAAGCTGGGTCTGAAAAGCACCGGCCATGCGGGGGGCATCCATAACTGGCGTATCGAAGGGCGCGGCCTGGATTTTGACGGGATGCTCAAAGAGATGGGCACGGGGCTGGTGGTCACTGAATTGATGGGGCAGGGCGTGAGCGGAATCACTGGCGACTATTCACGTGGCGCGTCTGGTTTCTGGGTCGAGAATGGCGAAATTCAGTATCCGGTGAGTGAAATTACCATCGCCGGCAACTTGAAAGATATGTGGCGGGAGATTGTCACAGTAGGCAGTGATATTGAGAAACGCAGTAATATTCAGTGTGGTTCCGTGCTGTTACCGGAGATGAAGATCGCCGGTCAGTAGAAGTACTCGTCATACTTCAAGCTGCAGGTGCGTTGACTGCGCCCATGCGCCCCAGTCACATAGTTATCTATGCTGCTGGGACTTATGGTCTGGCCGCCTGCCTGCAACTCGAATTATTTAGGGTAGATAACTAGAGAGGTAAATAAATGCGTAAGCAACTGATTGCAATGTTGGCAGTATCGACCGTGTTATTTTCCGCCATGAGCATGGCGAAAGATGTTGGCGATGATATGGACGTTATCGCAGAGAACTACAAAACCGTGTTGAGTACTGATAACGCGGCAGAGCTAAAAACCTCGCTCAATAATATGCGCACTGCGGCACTGGATGCGCAAAAAGGGACTCCACCGAAACTTGAAAACAAAGCACCAGACAGCGCGGAGCTAAAAGACTATCGCCACGGTTTGGATCTGCTGGTGGGGCAAATTGATGGGGCGCTGAAACTTGCCAATGAAGGCAAAGTGAAAGAAGCAAAAGCCGCAGCAGAAGAATTCAAAACCACTCGTAATGCCTACCATAAGAAATACCGCTAAGCTCATACTGGCTCTGCCCATAGGGCCAGCAATAATTTGTTTATCTTATAAGGACATCTGAGTTATGAAATCGATTCAAACGTTTATTAAGGGTGCCGCTACTGTTTCACTGCTCGCATTCAGTGTTTTCTCGGCTAATGCCGCAATCCAGCCCGTGGCGGGTGATTTCCAGGCTGATCATTTTTCCGCGAAAGTGGTTTCAGTCGATCAAAAAAATCATGTCGTTGTGCTGGAAGGTGAACAAGGCAATAAAGTTTCACTCACTGTCCCTAAAGAAGCCGGAACGCTGGCTAATTTGAAAGCGGGTGACACCGTCGATACCACCGTTACGCGCTCCGTTGCCGTTGCTTTTGATACCAATGTTGATAAAGCTGCACCAACAGCGTCATCAACTGAAGGCACTGAAAAAGCCACCAAAGAAAGCCCATCGCACGAAGCTTTCCGCCAGGTTAACGTTCAGCTCAAAATTAAACACATTGATTTGAAAAAGAACGAAGTGACTTTTATCGGCCCTAAAGGGCAAGAGAAAGTGGTCGCTGTTGAAGATCCAAAAGTTCAGGCTCGCTTGAAAGACCTCAAAGTAAACCAAAGTGTACGTGTGACGTATACCGATTCGATTCAAGTCGTCGCTCGTCCAGCAGCTAAGTAATTCCTTCCTTACGTTTATCCTCCTCTTTCTGTTTTTGCAGGAAGAGGGGGATGATTCAGCCCCTGAATGATTAACCCTGCAAGTTTCCCAAAGCGCCTCCTGAAACCACATTTTCTTCACTGACTCATAACGTTTTTGTTGTATTTTGGCGCAACGATTGTGTGTTTTGTGATCGCGTGGTGACGCGATTTTGAGATCTAAATTACAAAATGAACCAAAATTTACTTTTTGGTGAAATAATGTTTCATTTTATAAGATTTCAATGCGTAAATACTTCCGAATCGAATTAGTTCCACATTGAAACTATGGATATTAGGAGTCTTAGGGATGCTGCATTTGAAACATGTTATGCCAAAAATTTCGCTGGTTGCTACCGCTGTTGCAGCAACGATTTTGCTGAGCGGGTGTGGCGAAGACGCTGCTCCTACAGGCACCGTTACGCTGAAAACTGCGTTTAACCAATCCGAAAACAACCCACAATACAAAGCATTAGTTTCATTCAGCGATAAGTTGCAAACTGCGACCAATGGCCGCTACAAACTCGAAATCCACCCTAACGAGCTGTTAGGCGACCAACGTGCTTCACTTGAATTGGTGCAATCTGGCGCGATTCAAATGGCAGTGGTAGCAAACCCACTGGTAGAAAACTTCAATAAGAATTTCTCTGTTCTGGCCATGCCGTATGTCTACGACAACCCTGAACATCAGCGCAAAGTGTTTACCTCTGGTGCGCTCGATAGCTTGTTTGCTTCTACCAAAGGGACAGGTTTTGAAGTGGTCACTGCGTATACCGCAGGTGCACGTAGCGTTTACACCAAAGGTTCTGCTGTCACTACCCCGGCAGACATGAACGGTAAAAAAATCCGTGTAATGCAGTCTGACACGATGATCAAAATGCTCACTTGCATGGGCGGCACTGGCGTACCAATGGGCCAGGGCGAAGTTTATTCCGCTATTCAGCAAGGTGTTCTGGATGGTGCTGAAAACAACGAAATTACCTACGCTGACCTCAAGCAATACGAAGTGGCTCCTCATTTCTCGAACACTCGTCACGTAATGGTTGCTGACTTGCTGGTAGCGAACGAAAGCTTCATTGCCAAGATGGATGAAAAAGACCGCGAAGTGTTCCGCAAATTAGCCAAAGAGAGCACCGTGACTCAGTTTGATTTGTGGGATAAAGCACTTGATGGCGCGCGTCAAACCGCGAAAAACAACGGCGCAACCTTTACTGAAGTGGATATCAAACCATTCCAGGAGCGTTGCAAACCATTGCAAGCGGCGATGTTAACCACGCCTGAACAAAAATCGTTGTACGAAAAAATTCGTGAGTTGGCCAAGTAATTCGGCTTAGAAGTTAGGGGGCAGGCATGCCCCCGTGGAGATTAAAATGAAAGCTGTTCAATCCATCCCCTCAGCCGCTGTGTCCAAATCTGGTTTTTATTCGCAGATCACCCGAGTAAAACAGGCCGTCGATAAAGTTGCTTCCTCTTTATCTATACTGATTGTGGGTTTAATGACCCTATTGGTAACGTGGCAGGTTGCTTCCCGTTATCTATTTAATAGCCCGAGTGCAGTTAGCGAAGTATTAGCGCGTTATTTGTTTATCTGGCTAGTGCTGATTGGCGGTGCCTATGTATTTGGCCTGCGTGAGCATATGGCGATTACCTTTATGCGCGATAAAATGCCGCGTAAAATACGCCTTTCGCTGGAAGTTCTGGGTGAGCTTGCCACCACAGTATTTGCATTGCTGGTTCTGACTATCGGTGGTTTTATCGGTATGGAGCGCCAGATGGCGCAGCTTGATTCTGCATTACAAATTCCAATCGGCATTATCTACATTGCGATTCCGTTAAGCGGCGCAATGACGCTGTTCTATTGCTTATATAACCAATATGAGCTGTTCAGAAAGTTTTCTTCGAAACAAGATTGATTAGGTGTCGACATGGATATTGCAATTATTGTTGCTCTGGTAATGTTCTGCGGAGTATTTATTTTACTGATAGCGGGAGCGCCGATTAGCATCAGTATCGGGCTTTCATCTTTTGCCGCAATGTTACTTATTTTACCGTTCGATGGTGCGATATTAACTTCGGCCCAGCGTGTTTTTGTTGGCCTCGATTCATTTGCACTATTAGCCATTCCCTTCTTTATTCTGGCCGGGAATTTAATGAACAATGGCGGGATAGCCATTCGTTTAATTAACTGTGCAAAAATGATCAGTAATTTCCTGCCGGGTCCATTAGCGCAGACTAACGTGGTAGCCAACATGCTGTTTGGTTCCATCAGTGGTTCTGGCGTGGCATCTGCGGCAGCGGTTGGTGGCATCATGTCGCCGATTCAGAAAAAAGAGAACTACGACCCGGCGTTTAGTGCCGCGGTTAACATCGCATCTGCCCCAACGGGTATGCTGATTCCACCAAGTAACTCACTGATTGTTTACGCAACGGTTGCAGG
>DATERH010000213.1:0-4582 GCA_035271785.1 Buttiauxella sp. | reverse complement strand
GCCATTGTTAGTGCGCACAGTTCCCCCTCGTCCAACCGAGCAAGGGCAAAAGTTGCTGGCATTATTACGTCAGGTCGAATTGCTTGAAGAAGAGTGGTTGGGCGATGAGCAAACCGGTTCTACGCCGCTGCTGCTGTCGCTTGCGGTCAACGCTGACAGTCTGGCGACCTGGTTGCTGCCAGCTTTAGCGCCTGTTCTGGCTGACTCCCCTATTCGTCTGAATCTTCAGGTTGAAGATGAAACCCGTACTCAAGAACGCCTGCGCCGTGGTGAAGTGGTTGGCGCAGTATCCATTCAGCCGCAGCCGTTGCCAAGTTGCCTGGTCGATAGGCTCGGCGCGCTGGATTATCTATTTGTCGGTTCGAAAGACTTTGCAGCGCGTTATTTCCCCAACGGCGTCACGCGTTCGGCATTGCTGAAAGCGCCTGCTGTGGCGTTCGACCATCTCGACGATATGCACCAGGCATTCTTGCAACAGAATTTCGATTTGTCGCCGGGTAGCGTTCCATGCCACATCGTTAACTCATCGGAAGCATTTGTACAATTAGCGCGTCAGGGCACGACATGCTGCATGATCCCGCATCTGCAAATCGAAAGAGAGCTGAAAAACGGCGAGTTGATTGACCTGACACCTGGCTTGATGCAACGCCGTATGCTGTATTGGCACCGCTTTGCGCCAGAAAGCCGTATGATGCGCAATGTCACAGACGCACTGCTGGAATATGGGCATAAAGTGTTGCGACAGGATGCTGAATAAAAAAAGGTCGCTAATTTATAGCGACCTTTTTGTTATGTAGGGTGGATAAGCACCTGCGTCATCCACCGCATATATCGATGATTTACTGTGCAGCCGGAGCCGGATCAGTTCCCAGTTCAAATACTACATCGACCTGGTCATCAAACTGAATAGTCTGCTGATCGTAGGTATCTTGGGCAGAAACCGGTGCAGCAGCTTCGGCTTTCATCATCCGCACCATCGGCGCTGGCTGATAGTTAGAAACATGATAACGCACGCTATATACCGGACCCAACTTACTGTTAAAGCCTTCGGCTAACAGTTTTGCCTGGCGAGTTGCATCGTCGATAGCCGCTTTACGCGCTTTATCTTTATATTGCTCTGGATTGGCTACACCGAGCGATACTGAACGAATTTCGTTAAGACCCGCTTTCAGTGCACCATCAAGTAACTCGTTCATTTTGTCGAGTTTACGCAGCGTGACATCGACCTGACGCACAGCACGATAGCCTTTCAGCTGTGTTTTGCCGTCCTTCAGGTATTCATATTCTGGTTGAGTGCGCAGGTTTGCCGCATTGATGTCTTTCTTCTCAACACCACTTTGCTGCAGGAATGTCAGGTATTGTGCCACACGGTCATCAGCCTGTTTTTTCGCTGATGCCGCATCTTTGGCAGACACATTCACTTCGATAGCGAGTGTGGCAATGTCAGGAACAGCATCCACGCTTGCGGTGCCGGATGTCACGACATGCGGGCCATTGGGTAACTCATCGGCCATTGCCGGAACCGAACCAAATCCCACTAGAGCGGCTAATGCCAGGGTTTTCAACTTCACTGTAATTCCTCCATGCTACATTCCACTGTCATCGCGCCCGCAAATTACACGGACGTCTGGCAGCAAGCTTAGCCTGAAATAGTAACTTGTCTATCGGATTAAAGCGAATTAGCCCATCAGCGAAGAAATATGGTGAACGCCATCCGACGCCAACTGTAATGCGATAACCCACATCACCACACCGACGACACCGTTAATTATACGCTGCGCTTTAGCGGTACGCAGACGTGGTGCAAGCCAGGCGGCGAGAAGTGCCAGGCCGTAGAACCAAAGAATCGATGCACTCACAGTCCCCAAAGCAAACCAGCGCTTTGGTTCATCAGCCAGTTGCCCACCAAGACTGCCCAATACCACAAAGGTATCCAGATAAACGTGCGGATTTAGCCAAGTGACCGCCAGCACAGTGGCGACAATTTTCCAGCGCCCTTGTTTCAGAACTTCCGCTGAGGCCAGTTCCACGCTGCTGCTCAAAGCCGTACGCAGTGCATTCCAGCCGTACCAAAGCAAAAATGCCACGCCGCCCCAGGTCACCATTGCCAGTAGCCAGGGTGATTGCATCAGCAGCGCGCTCCCCCCAAAGATCCCACCGCAAATCAGCAGCAAATCGCTGATGGCGCACAGCGAGGCAATCATCAGATGGTATTGGCGACGGATCCCCTGGTTCATGACAAAAGCGTTTTGCGGGCCGAGAGGTATAATTAACGCCGCACCAAAGGTAAGACCTTGAAAAAAGTAAGATAACACGATGATTCACTCTTCAATATTTAGCCGTTGAAGAAGAGTTTAATGGGGGAAAATTATTAGAGGAAATGGATAATTCTAATGGTTTATTAGCATAACTAATAATACTTGGACCAGCCGAAACTGGCCCTGGAAAATCATGCTTACGCAGCTTCTTTAGTGCGTTTGAAATTCACATCCATTTGCGGATAAGGGAAACTTATCCCTTGTGCATCAAACTCTCTTTTAATGCGCTCCAGCACATCCCAATAGACGTTTTGCAGGTCACCACTGTTGCTCCAGGCACGCACGACAAAGTTAATCGCAGAAGGCCCAAGTTCATTGAGTCGAACGGTAATATCGCGGTCTTTCAGCACTCGCTCATCACTGGTGATGATGTCAGTCAAAATCTGCTTAACCTGGTCGATATCGGCATCGTATGCCACGCCGATAATGAATTCGTTACGACGCACCGGTTCGCGGGAGAAGTTAATTATATTTCCGGCGATAATTTTACCGTTTGGCACGACGACAATTTTGCCATCCAAAGTGCGTAACGTAGTAGAGAAAATCTGCACATTAAGCACAGAGCCGGCAATCCCCCCGAGATCCACATATTCCCCGGCACGGAACGGGCGGAAGGTGACAAGCAGTACACCTGCTGCCAGATTCGAGAGCGAACCTTGTAGCGCAAGACCAATTGCCAAACCTGCGGCACCCAACACCGCGATGACTGACGCAGTTTGTACGCCAACGCGTCCCAGCGCGGCAATTAACGTGAAGGCGATGATGCCATAACGCACCAGAGCGGAAAGGAAATCAGCCACAGTGGCATCAATACTACGCGCCACCATCACGCGGTTGATAGTGTTGGACACCATGCGAGCCACGATCATCCCGACAATAATAATCGCAATTGCCGCCACAATATTTACCGCATAACTCAGCAGTAACGCCTGGTTGCGCACCAACCAGCCTCCGGCATTATTAATACTGTCTACTACGTTGAGATCTTCCATTCGCTGTTCCTTGTCATTACCAAAATTCTGCGCCCTAAGGCACAACAGAGACTTTAAAGAGTAAACAAAACAGACGAATATGCCAACTTAGGCACAAAACAGCCCAAGAAACTGCTAAAAAAAACCCGCACGAGGCGGGTTTGATTCAAGCATTTACTGCTTCAAATTACAGAACGTCGATTGCGTTCAGTTCTTTGAAAGCCTGCTCCAGACGGGTGATCATAGAAGTCTGTGCAGAACGCAGCCATACGCGTGGATCGTAGTATTTCTTGTTCGGCTGGTCTTCGCCTTTCGGGTTACCCAACTGGCCCTGCAGGTAAGCTTCGTTCGCTTTGTAGTAGTTCAGGATACCTTCCCATGTTGCCCACTGGGTATCGGTATCGATGTTCATTTTCACTACGCCGTAGCCTACGGAGTCTTTGATTTCTTGAGCAGAAGAACCAGAACCACCGTGGAATACGAAGTTCAGGCTGTTGTGCGGCAGGTTATGTTTCTTAGAAACATAGTCCTGAGAATCACGCAGAATAGTTGGAGTCAGAACCACGTTACCTGGTTTGTAAACGCCGTGTACGTTACCGAAAGAAGCCGCGATGGTGAAACGTGGGCTGATTGCGTTCAGTTTTTCGTAAGCGTAATCAACGTCTTCTGGCTGAGTGTACAGGGAAGATGCGTCCATATGGCTGTTATCTACGCCATCTTCTTCGCCGCCGGTGCAACCCAGTTCGATTTCCAGAGTCATGCCAATTTTAGACATGCGCTCCAGGTACTTAGAACAGATTTCGATGTTCTCTTCCAGGGACTCTTCAGACAGGTCAATCATGTGAGAAGAGAACAGTGGTTTGCCAGTGGCTGCGAAGTGTTTTTCGCCTGCGTCCAACAGACCGTCTAACCATGGCAGCAGTTTCTTCGCACAGTGGTCAGTGTGCAGAATAACTGGCACGCCATAATGTTCAGCCATCAGATGCACATGGTGCGCACCAGAGATACCACCGAGGATTGCAGCCTGTTGGCCTTCAGCTTTCAGGCCTTTACCCGCCATGAATGCTGCGCCACCGTTGGAGAACTGAACGATTACTGGTGCTTTAACTTTTGCAGCAGTTTCGATAACGGCGTTGATAGAGTCAGTGCCAACGCAGTTAACTGCTGGCAGAGCAAAATTGTTCTCTTTTGCTACCTGGAAAACTTTCTGTACGTCATCACCGGTGATAACACCTGGTTTTACGAAATCAAAAATCTTAGACATGTTTGTCGTCCTGTATCGTCGGCCAATTT
>DATERH010000212.1:0-9086 GCA_035271785.1 Buttiauxella sp. | reverse complement strand
AGCGATCAGCGATTTTTGATCAAGCAACCACGCTTTCGTGAACCAGCGACGGGTAGGAATAGACTGGGTACTCATTTTACAGACTCCTGATTCACACGATTTAGCTTGCCGACGGCCGCCGCCATTAATATCTCTTGAGTGGCTTCTTCACGGGTAAACTCCCCACCATGATGCCCTTCATGCATCACCATAATCCGGTCACTCATCCCGAGAACTTCCGGCATTTCAGACGACACAAGAATGATGCTTAACCCATCGGCTTTGAACTGGTTGATTAACTGATAAATTTCTTTTTTCGCCCCGACGTCTACGCCGCGCGTCGGCTCATCAAGGATCAGCACTTTAGGGCGCGTCATCAGGCCACGGGCAATCGCCACTTTTTGCTGATTACCGCCAGAAAGCAGGCCAATGGGTTGTTCCATTGATGGCGTTTTGACATTGAACAAACGAATAAAGTCTTGCACTGCCTGTTGCTCATCTTTGTGCTTCAGGCTGCCACCGTTGTGGCTGAAATAGCGTAGAGCAGTCAGAGACATGTTTTCTTTAACTGACATACCAAGCACCAGCCCATCACGCTTACGGTCTTCAGAGATATAAACAATGCCGTTTGCTAACCCATCCTGCGGCGAACGCGTCACCACTTCGCGACCATCGAGCGCCACATAACCACCGGTACGCGGCAGCGCACCGTAAAGCACTTTCATTAATTCGGTGCGACCCGCGCCCATCAAACCAGCAACGCCAAGAATTTCACCTTTGTGCAGAGTGAAACTCACGTCATGTACGCCAGGGCCAGAAAGGTTATCGACCCGCAGAAGGATTTCGCCAGGTTGTTTATCCAGACGAGGATATTGTTCTTCCAGTTTGCGCCCGACCATCATCTCGATAAGCGTATCTTCGGTCAGTGTCACCACTTCGCGTTCGGCAATAAACTGCCCATCGCGGAAGACGGTCACGTCATCACAAATCTCGAAAATCTCTTTCATACGATGGGAGATATAAACAATGCCGCGTCCCTGTGCTTTTAGCTCACGGATAACGCGGAACAGGGAGTCAGTTTCAGTATCGGTCAGTGCATCGGTCGGTTCATCCATCACGATGACTTTTGACTCGAAGCTCAGCACCTTAGCGATTTCGACCATCTGCTGATCGCCAATCGACAAATCGCCCACCAGCTTCTGGCTGGTAAAGCGCAGGTTCAGTTTCGCCAGCAGTTTGTCTGCTTCGGCGTACATTTTCGTCCAGTCAATCTTGCCGAAACGGCCAACAAATTCACGACCGAGGAAGATATTTTCCGCAATGCTGAGCTGCGGAATCAGGTTGAGCTCCTGGTGAATAATGCCGATGCCTGCTTCTTGTGAAGATTTAGGGCCATTAAAAGTCGTTTCTTTCCCCAGCCATAACAGTGAGCCGGCATCACGTTGATAGATACCGGTCAGCACTTTCATCATGGTGGACTTGCCAGCACCGTTCTCACCCACAAGCGCCATTACGCGACCTGAGTAGACATTCAGCGCAGCACCTGAAAGGGCTTTTACGCCAGGGAACGATTTATCGATCCCTTTTAATTGCAGTAAGGGTTCCATGCGGGCCTCAGAAAGTTACGCCAGCACAGAGAATGATATTCGCATACGGGGAACACTCCCCGCTGCGAATGACCGCATGTGCATCAGCGGTGTGCTGCTTGAACTGCTCATGACTGATGTAACGAATAGAAATGGTGTTTCCCTGGTGTTGTTGCAGTTGCTCGATGTGGCTAAGCAACGTTTCGTGGAGCTCTGGATTATGTTGTTGGATTTCCTGAGCAAGGATCGCTGCTTCAACTTGCATCTCTTGTGTTACGACTTCAACAACCTGCATAAAACCAGGTACGCCGTGAGTCAGAGCCAAATCGATACGCGGTGTATTGCGTGGAATGGGCAATCCGGCATCGGCAATCACCAGCGTATCGGTGTGGCCAAGACGGGAAATAACGGACGAGATATCAGCGTTGAGAACAGTGCCTTTCTTCATTTTCTTACTCCACTAGCGAAACGTTTCGCTGACGTAAAGTGTAGGAAAAGAATGGGTGATAAAACAACTATGACGTTATGAAAATGTGATCGCAATCGAAACGTTTCGCTCATCAGTTTCACAAGCGGTGAAATAAGAACGCGTACAACCACAATAAATTACGAGCACACGTTATTAAGGGAAAGTTTCGGGATCTGGTTCACGGAGGGACGCCAAGCCCGGAAGTCGTCCCGGGTATCTAAACAAAAAAACGCCCCTTCGATTGAAGAGGCGTTAGCGTTAAATCTCGACCTGAGTCCCTAACTCAATAACCCGGTTTGGCGGGATTTCGAATTGATCAGGTGCTCGCAGGGCGTTGCGTTGCAGCACGAGGAACAGCTTGCCACGCAAACGCAGATACAACGGACGCTTGCCGATAATCAACGACTCATGTGACATAAAGAACGAAGTCTCCATCATTCGGCAACTTAGCCCTTCCAAACCACAGCGGTGGAATACCTCTTCCACATTTGGCGTTTCACGCCAGCCGTAACTTGCCACCACTCGCCAGAAGGTTGGCGACAATTGCTCAATAGAAACGCGTTTCACATTATGAACGTACGGCGCATCTTCTGTTCGCAGCGTCAACAATACCACCCTCTCATGCAACACTTTGTTGTGTTTGAGGTTGTGCAGCATCGCAAATGGAATCACGTTGAGCGCGCGAGACATATAAACAGCGGTCCCCGGCACGCGGACTGGTGGCGATTTTTCCAATGAGGCAATCATCGCTTCCAGGGAGTTCCCATGTTCATGCATACGACGCAGCAGACGGAAACGCTCGCTTTTCCAGGTGGTCATGATAATAAACATGACCAGTGCCAGGCAGAGCGGCAACCAACCACCAGAGAAAATTTTAACGGCGTTGGCGGAGAACAGCGGGATATCAATAAACAGGAACCCTGCGCCCATAAGCAATACCGCAATCTTGTTCCAGTGCCAGTTTTTGCGAGCCACAGTGCAAGAGAGGATTGACGTCAGCACCATAGTGCCGGTAACCGCAATACCATATGCCGCCGCCAGATTGCTCGAATGTTCAAAGCTAACAATCACAATCACCACAGAGATATAAAGTATCCAGTTAATTGCTGGAACGTATATCTGCCCGGACTCCATTTCCGAGGTGTGGATGATGCGCATTGGCGACAAATACCCCAGACGCACAGCCTGTCGAGTCAATGAGAAGACCCCAGAGATAACGGCCTGAGAGGCAATAACTGTCGCCAGTGTTGCCAGAATCATCAACGGAATTAACGCCCAGTCTGGCGCCAACAAGAAGAACGGGTTCTTGATAGCTTCAGGCGTTTTCAGCAGTAAAGCACCCTGGCCGAAGTAGTTCAGCACCAGAGAAGGCAGAACGACGGCGAACCATGCAATACGAATCGGGAACTTACCGAAGTGCCCCATATCCGCATACAGCGCTTCAACACCGGTAATCGACAGCACCACGGCACCGAGTGCAAAGAAGGAAACCGTTTTGTATTCGATAAAGAAGTGCACCGCCCACGCCGGATTCAGCGCATGAAGCACTTCAGGGTTATCGATAATACTGCGCGCGCCCAAAACCGCCAGCACCAGGAACCACAGCAGCATCACCGGAGCAAACAGTTTGCCCACCATCCCCGTGCCGTGTTTCTGAATCATAAACAGCAACGTCAATACGATGATAGAGAGTGGGACGATATAGGCGTCAAGCTGCGGCGCGGCTATCTCAAGCCCTTCAATGGCAGACATCACCGATATTGCCGGCGTGATGACCACCTCCCCATAGAAGAAGCTGCCGCCGATCAATCCCATGATCACCAGCACCGAGGTCATTCTGGCCGACGTATTGCGTCCAGCCAAAGACATCAGCGTCAAAATACCGCCTTCACCGGCGTTATCTGCGCGCATCACAAAGCTCAGATATTTCACTGAAACGACTAAAATCAGCAGCCAGAAAATCAGAGACAAAAAGCCAAATACGGCGTCGCGTTCTACGCCAAACCCGAATTGACCAGACAGACATTCACGAAGGGTGTAAAGCGGGCTAGTACCGATATCGCCGTACACTACCCCAATTGCAGCCAGCGTTATCGCAGGCAATGATTGTTTATTATCAGCGCTCATAGACTAATCTTTTGTTGGAATCCCGAAAGCGTGTGCTTAATCCCTTGGCCCACAAAAAGGCGCACAGTATGCACGATAATGAAGTAAATCGTACCCCTAAATGCAACAGGCTTAACTTATGCCAAAGGAAAAAAAGCCGCTCATCAATCCATTAACGATAATACAGATGAACGATATACTCGCTTTTTCGCTTAGTGATAACCGCGTAAGGATGCAACGCTAATTATGGCCCAATCACATTTATTGGCTGAAAGAATTTCACGACTTAGCCAGGCTCTGGAAAAAGGATTGTTTGAACGAAGCCACGCGGTGCGCCTTTGCCTGCTGGCGGCGTTAAGCGGCGAGAGTGTTTTCCTGCTCGGCCCGCCGGGTATCGCCAAGAGTTTGATTGCCCGCCGTTTGAAGTTTGCTTTCCAGCATGCCCGCGCTTTTGAATACCTGATGACACGCTTCTCCACACCTGAAGAAGTGTTTGGGCCTTTGTCCATTCAGGCTTTAAAAGATGAAGGCCGCTACGAGCGTCTGACTGCGGGTTATCTGCCAGAAGCTGAAATCGTCTTTCTCGATGAAATCTGGAAAGCTGGCCCTGCCATCCTGAATACCTTGCTAACCGCCATAAATGAACGTCGTTTTCGCAATGGCGCGAGCGAAGAAAAAATCCCAATGCGTTTGCTGGTGGCAGCATCCAACGAACTACCGGAAGCAGACAGCAGCCTGGAAGCCTTGTATGACCGTATGCTGATTCGTCTGTGGCTCGACAAAGTGCAGGACAAAGGTAATTTCCGTTCAATGCTCATCAGTCAACATGATGAAAACGACAATCCGGTGCCAGAAAGCCTGCAAATCACCGATGAAGAGTATTTCAAATGGCAGAAGGAAATTGGCACTGTTGCGCTGCCAGATAACGTCTTTGAGCTGATATTCACCTTACGCCAGCAACTCGAGAACGCCGCTGGCGCACCTTATGTTTCGGACCGACGCTGGAAGAAAGCTATTCGCCTGCTGCAAGCCAGCGCCTTCTTTAGTGGCCGAAACGCCGTCGCTCCAATTGATTTGATTTTGCTTAAAGATTGCCTGTGGCATGACACTGCGGCGATGAATCTGATGCAACAACAGCTTGAAATATTGATGACCGGACACGCGTGGCAGCAACAGGTCATGATCGGTAAATTGGGATCCATCGTGCAGCGCCGTATTCAGTTACAACAGCAGCATAGCGACCGAGAAGCCATCACCGTCACCAAACAGGGCGGGATGTTTACTCGCCGTCCGCAGTACCAGCTACCTGATTATCTTGCTGGAGAAACGCTGACATTATTGTTGCAGCAACCACTGAAACTGCACGATATCGAAGTTATCCACGTGTCTATCTCCCGCGAAGCCTGTGCGCTATGGCTTCTAAAGGGAGGGGAACTGCGCGGTAAACTCAATGGCATCGGTTTTGCCCAAGTACTGAATATGGAAGTCGACTCCAGCCATCATCTGGTTCTGCGTGATGTCAGCTTGCAAGGCACGCGGTTGGTGATGCCCGGTAAGCAGCAACAAGGAATACCAGAGGAGATCAAACAGCAATTCGACGCCCTGGAAGAGACCCTCCACCAGCAACATGAACGTTTTAACGATCAGCAAAAATGTCTGTTTATCCACAACGAATGGCTCGGAAAGATCGAAGCCAGCCTGCGAGACGTTGCAGAACAAATTAAACAGGCGCGGCACTAATGCTCAGCGTTGAGGCACTCGATCTCATCCTCACGATTAGCGAGGGTGGATTAATAGAAGAGATTATTATCACGCTGCTGGCGGCACCGCAGTTAGCCGTGTTTTTTGAGAAATTCCCGCGCCTGAAAAATGCGGTGATCAAAGATATACCGCGCTGGCGAGAATTACTCAAAGCGCGCTTGCGTGACACGAACGTGCCGCAAGAACTGGCTCGCGAAGTATTGTGCTATCAAGAAAGCCAATTACTCACTACCAGCCAGTTATCCGTAAAACTTCCCGAGATTTTACTTCTGCTGAAAAGTGTCGATTCACCATTTTACGGGCAAGCACAAACGCTGGTAACGGAGATGCCTCACCTGACGCCTGCGCAACACACGCTATTTCTGCAACGATGGCGCTTGAGTCTGGTGGTTCAGACCACGTCACTTAACCAAGAATTGCTGGAAGACGAGCGTGATCAGTTACTCGCTGAAGTGCAACAGCGCCTGGCATTAAGCGGTCAACTTGAACCGGTACTGGTCGATAGCGATAACGCAGCGGGGCGGCTTTGGGATATGAGCGCCGGTTCGCTTAAACGGGGTGATTATCAGCTCATCGTCCAATACGGTGAGTTTCTTGCCAGCCAGCCGGAATTACTGAGACTTGCAGAACAACTTGGCCGCTCCAAAGAGGCTAAAGCAGTACCGAGAAAAGATGCACCAACTGAAACCTGGCGCATGCTGGTACGCGAACCTGCCACAGTTCCTGAACAGGTTGATGGCCTCCAGCGCAGTGATGACATCTTGCGTTTACTGCCGCCTGAGTTAGCAACGCTTGGCATCAGCGAGCTGGAATTTGAGTTTTACCGTCGGCTGGTGGAAAAACAATTGCTGACTTACAGATTACATGGCGATTCATGGCGCGAAAAAGTCGTCGAGCGTCCCGTTGTTCACCAGGATTTTGATGAACAACCCCGCGGGCCGTTTATTGTTTGCGTCGATACGTCTGGTTCAATGGGCGGCTTTAATGAACAATGCGCCAAAGCCTTTTGTCTGGCACTAATGCGTGTTGCTCTGGCAGATAACCGCCGCTGTTTCATCATGCTGTTTTCCAGCGAAGTGGTGCGCTACGAAGTGTGTGGTGCGGATGGTATCGAGCAAGCGATCCGCTTTCTGAGCCAGCGTTTTCGTGGAGGCACCGACCTTGCCAGTTGCTTCCGGGCGATTGCAGAGAAAATGCAGGGTAGTGAATGGTTTGATGCTGATGCGGTGGTCATTTCCGACTTTATCGCCCAGCGTTTGCCTGACGATGTCGTGACGAAGGTAAAGGATCTACAACGTATTCATCAACATCGTTTCCATGCGGTGGCGATGTCGACACATGGCAAACCCGGTATCATGCGCATTTTCGACCATATCTGGCGCTTTGATACCGGGATGCGTAGCCGCCTACTGCGTCGCTGGCGGCGTTAATCATTTACAGCAATGAATCCACTTTAGCGTGAAGCTCTGCAGGCCATACGCCGCACTGAACCTGACCAATATGTGGCTGTTGCAACATCAGCATGACTAAACGAGATTGACCGATGCCACCGCCAATAGTTTGCGGCATTTCACCTTTCAGCAGTGACTGATGCCATTCGAGTTGCAAACGATCATCATCACCCGTAACGGCCAGCTGGCGTTTTAACGTTTCAGCGTCAACGCGGATCCCCATAGAAGAAAGCTCAAAGGCATCTTCCAGAATAGGGTTCCACACCATAATATCGCCGTTCAAACCTTTGAAATCACCCAGGCTGCAAGTTGACCAGTCATCGTAATCCGGCGCACGCACGTCATGACGTTTCCCATCAGCCAGCTTACCGCCAATACCAATCAGGAAAACGGCCCCCAACTCTTTAGCAATGGCGCGTTCACGGCCTTTTGCATCAAGGTCCGGGAAACGCTGCTGCAATTCTTCACTATGAACAAAGTGAATTTGTTCAGGCAGGAAACAGGTCAAACCGTACTGCTCGCTTACTGCGGCTTCCGTGGCTTTCATTGCAGCCCAGATGCTTTCTACAGTTTGCTTGAGCGTACCGAGATGGCGCTCTCCGTCACCCATTACGCGTTCCCAATCCCACTGATCAACATACACAGAGTGGATCGGGGTCAAACGGTCTTCATCGGGGCGCAGAGCTTTCATGTGCGTGTAAAGCCCTTCGCCCGCGCTGAAGTCGTGCTGGCCGAGTGTTTTTCTTTTCCATTTGGCCAGCGAATGCACCACTTCAAACTGCGCTTCAGGCAGGGTTTTCACCTTAACCTGCACCGCTTTTTCGCAACCAGACAGATTGTCCTGAGTACCATCACCCACGCGGCTGAGAATTGGAGCCTGGACTTCCATCAGACCCAACTTTTCTTCCAGTTGACGTGAGAAATGGGACTTAACAAAACTAATCTGGCGTTGTTTAGCGATGTAGGCAGTTTTCATGGTTTTCTCTTTATTGTGTTGTTTTACTGACGATGATTAAGCAACAAACACGGCATAACATTCAATAATCAACAACAAAAAAGCCTTACTGGTTTTCAATCGACTAATTTAAAGCTATAAAATCTGAACTATCGTTACTAATCATAGGAAAAAGTGATGGATAATTATCAGATCGACAATCTCGATCGCGGCATTCTTGACGCATTAATGGAAAATGCCCGTACCGCTTATGCAGAACTGGCTAAACAATTCGGTGTTAGTCCTGGCACTATTCACGTGCGCGTTGAGAAAATGAAGCAGGCGGGGATCATTACCGGTGCACGAATTGACATCAGCCCTAAGCGGTTGGGATACGACGTTTGCTGCTTTATCGGCATCATTTTAAAAAGTGCCAAAGATTACCCTTCTGCGCTGGCCAAACTCGAAAGTCTGGAAGAGGTCACCGAGGCGTATTACACCACTGGCCACTACAGCATCTTTATTAAGGTGATGTGTCGATCGATAGACGCCCTTCAACAGGTACTTATCAACAAGATCCAAACAATTGATGAAATTCAGTCCACCGAAACACTGATCTCCCTTCAGAACCCGATCATGCGTACCATCAAGCCATGACCGTTATTTTTAATACCCATATTATCCACAGGTAGATCGCAGGCCTTACACAGCGTACAATGCCCATCGTTTCGAAAAGGTGGGACACAATGACAGAAGTTACTCTGATTAGCGGCAGTACCTTGGGTAGTGCCGAATATGTC
>DATERH010000211.1:0-11695 GCA_035271785.1 Buttiauxella sp. | reverse complement strand
CTTTAGTCATGTTACGCCAAACATGTTAATTTATGGCATGTATTAGGCAGGTCAGGGACTTTTGTACTTCCTGTTTTGATTTAGTTGGCAATTTTAGGTAGCAAACATGCAGACCCCGCACATTCTTATCGTCGAAGACGAGTTAGTAACACGCAACACGTTAAAGAGCATTTTTGAAGCTGAAGGTTATGATGTATTTGAAGCGACAGATGGCGCTGAAATGCATCAGATTCTTTCCGATAATGACATCAACCTGGTCATTATGGATATAAACTTGCCTGGGAAAAATGGCCTGCTGCTGGCACGTGAATTACGTGAGCAAGCCAATGTAGCTTTGATGTTCCTGACCGGTCGCGACAACGAAGTGGATAAAATTCTTGGCCTTGAAATCGGCGCAGATGATTACATCACTAAGCCATTCAATCCACGTGAATTAACCATCCGTGCGCGTAACCTGTTATCTCGTACTATGAACCTGGGTGCAATCAGCGAAGAACGTCGTTCCGTTGAAAGCTACAAGTTCAACGGTTGGGAATTGGATATCAACAGCCGCTCACTGGTCAGCCCTAATGGCGAGCAGTACAAGCTGCCGCGTAGCGAATTCCGCGCGATGCTGCACTTCTGCGAAAACCCAGGGAAAATTCAGTCTCGTGCTGAATTGCTGAAGAAAATGACAGGCCGTGAGCTTAAGCCGCACGACCGTACCGTTGACGTCACAATTCGTCGCATTCGTAAGCATTTCGAATCGACTCCAGATACACCTGAAATCATCGCCACTATCCACGGTGAAGGTTATCGCTTCTGCGGCGATTTACAGGAATAAACCTGTAATCAACTTGAACACGAAAGGGCGGATTTTAATCCGCCCTTTTCTTTTGCACTGATTAAACCTCTATTTCCACAAGCGGAAGCGTTCCGGATTTGTCTGTATGTTGCCCGTTTCCGGCGTCTGCACCTTTTTACTCATGCCGTACCAGTCGGTGTTGCGTGTAAGCATCATAATCGCCGACAGCGCCACAAACAGAACTCCCGTGCCCAGCAATAAAGCGCTGTCTTCGGACTGAAGCAGTAACCAGAGCACGGCATCCAGAATCAGCAACCCTGACGTAAACATCAAACTTGTTTTCCAACCGTTCAGCACCGCTTTGAGATAGAACCCGTTAATCCCCGCGCAAATCAGGCTCGCCATCAGCCACGCGCTGTTAAACCCAACATGTTCCGAAACAGCCAGCAGAACGAGATAGAACATCACCAGCGACAGCCCAACCAGCAGATACTGCATCGGGTGAACGCGTAAGCCCGTCAACGTTTCCAGCAGGAAGAAACTCATAAACGTCAGTCCAATCAGCAAGATGGCATATTTCACGGCGCGGTCTGTAAGCTGATACTGGTCAACAGGATTTGCCACCGTCACGCTAAACGCCGGAAGGCGCGCGACATCCATAATCTGCCCGTCATTGAAACTGGTATTCAGGTTGTTGGCAAACCAGGTGCTCTGCCAGTTAGCGGTAAATCCGCTTTCCGTGACCGAACGTTGCTGCGGCAGAAAATCACCGATAAAGCTCGGGTGCGGCCAATTGCTGGTTAAACTGAACTGGCTGTTGCGCCCGAGCGGCACCACGGCAAGTTGTTTTGTGCCCATTAAATCCAGGCTGAAATGCAGCGTAAGTTTTTCATCCTGAAGGCGTTCGACTGGGAGAATGGCATGTAGCCCCTGCTCAACACCAGGTAAATGGCTACCGGGTTCAATCGGATACGATTTCCCGTTGATCTGCAACTCGCCCACCTTGCCAATGCCGCGAGAATCACCCACCGCCATCACCACATACGGCGTGCCGATTTGAATATCGCCGCTGGCGTCGCCATTGAGCTGTTGGCGGTTAAACGTGGCATCAAGCGTGATAGCCGTGCGCCAGATTTGCCCTTCATAAATACCGATACGACGCGGCTCAACGGCCTGCTTTCCCACAATACTGAGGTTTTCCGGCAGATAATAACGAATGAAGCGGCGCTCTTTTTTTACCTCTTTATCGCCTTCCATCACGGTTGTCAGTTCGGTGATAGGAATCGCAATGAGCGGGCCGGTAATGGTTTGTGGGCCGCTGGTGCTTTGGCGCAGCGACTGCTCAACATCATCGCGATAGCTGCTGCGCTCATCAATTAACGAACTCAACATACTCAGCGGAATGAGCAGCAACAGCATGCAACCGAGTAAAGTCATCACTTTCCAGAACAACGCAGATTTCAACATAATCCCCTCCATTTTTTGATGCAGCGAGGATAGCGAGCGTATGTGGGGGCTAAATGAAGTTATGTGAAGAGACGGTGAAGCGGTGAAATTATTTTCCGGGCAGAGCCAGCCGGGCTTGCGTCCCGCCCTGCGGGCGATTTTCCAGCGTAATCGTTCCGCGATGCAGGCGTGCCGCTTCGCGAACAAAAGCCAGCCCTAACCCGCTGCTCTTTTGCCCGTTGCTGCGCGGCAGTGAATAGAAACGTTCAAAAACACGGTCTTGTGCATATTCAGGAATCCCGCTGCCGGTATCGGTGACCAGGATGGCAATCTGTCCTTCCGTGTTCTCAACGCTAAGTGAAACCTCACCGCCGGATGGCGTGAAATCGAGGGCGTTATCCAACAAATTTCCGATAGCCTGCTCAAGCAGCGCCGCGTCGCCTTCTACTATGGCGCCCTTGACGCTGTTTTCATCAATGCGTAACGAAATCTGCTTGTTATGAGCGACCGCTTCGCGGCTCTCATACAATGCCAAAAACAGTGCTGCCAGGTTAATCGGCTTAGGCAATATTTCCGCCCGGCTTTCCAGTTTTGCCTGGCGCAGTAAATTATCCACCAGTTGCTGCATTCGCAGGTTTTGCTGGAGAATATTAACCGAGAATTTCTCCACCACTTCCGGCGGCGGGCCTTCGCGCAAAATTTCAGCCGCCCCGCGAATCGCCGCCAGCGGGCTTTTCAGCTCATGCGTCAGCGCATGAACGTACTGCTCGATATAACTTTTCCCTTCGAGTTTCAGCCGCATACTTTCCAGCGCTAACGCCAGTTTGCGCAATTCGCTGCTGCCCGGTTTTGGCAACGGTAAAGGGTGCTCTTCGGTCACTGAATCGGCATAACGCACCAGCGAGCCAATCGAGCGGTTAATCCATAACACCACCCCAAAACCAATCATCAGGGCGATACCCAGTAGCGCAACGCCCGCCCACAAAATACGGCGCTCGCTACGGCGAATCACAGGTTCCAGCGCGCTATTAGGTTTGCCCACGCTCAACGCACCAATGATGCTTTGCCCGTCACGAACGGGGGCTGCCACGTACATCACGGTGCTTTCAGGATTATTAGCGTTCTCCGGCGTACTGCGCGCGCCGTATTTCCCTTTTAGCGTCAGCCACACGTCATTCCAGCGCGAATAATCCTGGCCCGTTGCTTTGCCGCTGGAGTCGAACAAAACGGTACCTTTCGCATCCGTCAGATAAACGCGGTATTCATTTCTGGATTTGGTAATCCCGCCGATATTGGCCTGAAAATCATGCTGATTCAGACGGGAAAAGGCTTGTGCCAGTTGCCCGTTTTGCACATTTCCAGCCAGTATATCCGTGTGGGCAAACTCGGCGAGCAGGGTCGCGGTATCAATGAGCGTCCCTTCGGTTGCGCGCCGTACACCAGGCTTCACTTCCTGTAAAAAAATCGACAGCACAAACCAGGCGGCAATCGCCACAATCAAAAAATAACCCAGCAACAGGCGCATGCCGATGCGCATTAGCTCACTCCCAGGCTGTAACCTAAGCCACGATGCGTATTGATCGGCGAGAGTTCAGGATTAATGGCGCGAAGTTTGGCGCGCAGGGTTTTAATGTGGGTATCAACGGTGCGGTCAAAACTTTCTTCAGCCGTGCTCCAGACCAGTTCCATCAGTTGCTGGCGTGAAAACACACGCCCCGGCCACTGCAAAAACGTCTTGAGCATCAGGAATTCATAGCGAGTGAGCTGCAAAGGCTGCTGGCACCAGCTTATCTGCGCGGCCATTTCGTTAAGTTCAAACAGGCCAATACGCTGAACGCTTGTGCCAGGATGTTGCCGCTGCTTCTGTAAACGGCGCAACACGGTTCGCACCCGCGCACACACTTCACGCGGGGAGAATGGCTTGGCGATATAATCATCTGCGCCAATCTCGAGGCCAATCAGCCTGTCGACCTCTTCGCTGCGCGCCGTCAGAAACAGCAACGGTAACTCCGGGTAGTCAGCCAGCAGGCGGCGGCATAACTCGAAGCCGTTGATATCCGGCAGGCCGACATCCAGAATCGCCAGATCCGGGCGCGCTTCACGCGCCGCGTCCAGCACCGGCAAGCCGCGATCGAACCCGCGCACCACAAAACCTTCCTGCTGCAAGGTGTAGATAAGCGTGTCGGCGATACTGGCTTCATCTTCAACTAACCAGATAGTGGCCTGATTCATCACGTATTCCCTGCTATTTCCACGGCATAATCGGCACGGCACTTATCGCATTTTTTGGTGAACCTTCGACCACTTTGTCAGAGTAAGCCAGGTAGGCCAGGGTGTTACGCTTCGCATCATAAAAACGCACGACTTGAAGCTTCTTGAAAACCAAAGAAGTCCGTTTCTGGAACACCACATCCCCCTCGGTTTTCCCCGATTTTATCTTTTCACTTAACTCAACCGGACCAATTTGCTGGCAGGAAATAGCCGCGTCTGCTGTATCTTCTGCAAGACCCAAGCCGCCTTTAATGCCACCCGTTTTCGCACGACTCACGTAGCAAGTCACGTTCTGTACATCTGGGTCGTCAAACGCTTCGACAACAATTTTATGGTCCGGGCCAACCATCTTAAAAACGGTGTCCACAGAACCGATCTGTTCAGCTCTGACACTCAGCGAAACAAGCAGCAATGTACCGAGCGCAGCTAAAACTTTATATTTCATATTGTTACCATTAGTTAAGTTTGTCTTTAGGGACTCTGAAATTTTGTGCTAAAAAGTTGTTTAATATCACGTTATTAATAAAACTATCAGAATGAGTTACTGATTTTGGCACGCCTTGTTAAAAAAAACTCTGAATGTCAAAACAACAAAAAGTGCTATCATCGCCGGCATTAACGGCACTCACCGTGTCAGGATGAGGATATTATATGGATCAGGCAGGGATCATTCGCGATCTATTAACCTGGCTAGAGGGGCATTTGGATCAGCCTCTGTCACTGGATAATGTGGCGGCAAAAGCAGGTTATTCCAAGTGGCATCTACAACGGATGTTTAAAGAAGTTACCGGTCATGCAATTGGTGCATACATCCGTGCTCGCCGGCTTTCAAAATCAGCAGTGGCGCTGCGTCTGACTGCACGACCTATACTCGATATCGCTTTGCAGTATCGTTTTGACTCGCAGCAAACCTTTACGCGAGCCTTCAAAAAGCAATTTTCTCAAACACCTGCACTGTATCGCCGTTCCCCAGACTGGAGCTCGTTCGGTATGCGTCCGCCGATGCGTTTAGATGTGTTTACTCTACCGCAAGCGCAATTTGTCACGCTGCCAGAAACCGAACTGGTGGGTGTCACACAAAGTTACAGCTGTACGCTTGAGCAAATCTCTGATTTCCGTAATGAAATGCGTATCCAGTTCTGGACTCAGTTCCTCGGTAATTCACCGACTCTGCCCCGCGTGTTGTACGGCTTGCATGAGCCACGTCCAAGCATTGAGAAGGATGACGAGCAGGAAGTCTTTTATACCACTGCGCTGGCGCCAGAAATGGCGAGTGGATTCTTACCAGATTCTCATCCGGTGAAGTTGGAAGGCGGTGATTACGTACAGTTCGACTACGAAGGGCCAGGCACGGGTTTGCAGGACTTCATCCTGACCATTTACGGCACCTGCATGCCATCACTGAATCTGACGCGTCGCAAAGGTAAGGATATTGAACGCTTCTTCCCACAAGAAGAAGCGCGTGTTCAAGACCGACCAATGCAAATTCGTTGCGAATATCTGATTCCAGTACGTCGTTAACACCCTATACCATACCCTTTAGCATTCAAGTTGCAGCCAACACCCCTGCAACTTGAAGAATGACGGATATACGTCGTTAACGCTGAAGTTCATCTAATGCAGGGGCGTCCAGATGCGAAATGTCCCCTGCTGTTTCAACTACCCAGCCAGAAGCTAACCACGGACTTTGCTGATGATCCACACGGGAAATCGAACAGTTTCTTAAACGTAAACGGCGTTCAGCCCAAGCCGGTAATCCCAGAATCGTACTCACCAGACAACCTAGTGCCATACCATGACTCACCAGTAATGGGCGGCTTCCAGATGGCAAGTTCAGGCAAGCATTCAGGGCCGCGTGCATGCGCTCGCTCATTTCGAGCATACTTTCCCCTTCAGGAATACGTCCATCAGCCGTACCATTCACCAGTTGACGGCGCCAGCCTTCTTCCTCGTCGCTTAGCGTGTCCAGATTGCGGCGTTCTAATACGCCCATATCCAGCTCACGTAAACGCGCATCCAGCGTAACATCGACGCCGCATGCAAGAGCGATGATCTCAGCGGTGTGGCGAGTACGCCCTAAATCACTGGATATCACGTGCGTAATTCCTAATGTTTTAGCTCGCTTGGCCACCTGCTCGGCCTGACGTTCCCCTTTTTCAGTCAGCGCACTGTCTGACTGGCCCTGAATGCGGCGCTGCGCATTCCACTGCGTTTCGCCGTGGCGAACAAGGTATACCTGTAACATGCGTTTTTTCCGTTATACTGCGGCAACAATTTCTTGAGAGTTTCACTGATTATGTACCATGTCGTCTGCGCAACAACCAATCCCGCTAAAATTCAGGCAATTCTCCAGGCATTCGACGACATATTTGGTGAGGGATGCTGCCATATTGAACCTATCTCCGTCGATAGTGGAGTACCAGAACAGCCTTTCGGAAACCATGAAACGCGAACTGGCGCACGATGCCGGGTGATGAACAGTCGTCAGGTTCGTCCTGAAGCCGATTTTTGGGTTGCGGTTGAAGCGGGAATTGATGACGACAGCACCTTCAGTTGGGTGGTGATTGAAAACCAGAGTCAACGCGGAGAATCTCGTTCGGCCACTCTCCCGCTACCCGCCATTATTCTTGAAGAAGTCCGAGCGGGTGACGCTTTAGGGCCAGTGATGTCGACATACACCGGTATTGATGAAATTGGCCGTAAAGAAGGTGCGATTGGCGTATTTACCGCCGGGAAACTCACTCGCAGTAGCGTATACCACCAGGCGGTAATTTTGGCGCTGAGTCCATTCCATAACGACATTTATCGTTAGTTTTTACTACTTAACAACTCTTGCTCCAACCAGGCACGTAATGCCGGTGGAGCAGATTTCAGGCTATTCGACCCCCGGGTTATCGTCGCAATTCCGGCACCCAATTCATTTTTCAGTTCACGTTGGCTCATCTCACCACGTAATAATTCTTCAATGATTCGGACCCGAGTCCCGAGGGCGGTGCGTTCGTCTGGTGTCAGCAATAACATTAACAACGGCATATGCAGTTGCTTATCGAACGATTGCTGTAGCAACTCCACAAAGCGGAGCCACTCTTGATTACTTTGCTCGGCGTGCTCTGCCGAGTATTGAGAGTGCTGAGTCATGTTGCCACCATACTATTCAACTAGTACGGCAGCATAACATATCCCTGTCATCCTTCAAGCCGCAGGGGCGTTGACTGCGCTCACTTACCCCAGTCACTTACTCAAGTAAGCTCCTGGGGATAACTTTTCTTGCCGCCTACCTGCAACTCGAATGCTAATGGGGATAGCCCCCTCAAAATCAATAACGGCGTTGCCACTCAGCATCCGTCAACAGCGGTGCTGATTTCCCCATGAAGTATTGATAGTACGCATCATAAGCCAGCACGTTTTTCACATATCCGCGCGTTTCTGAGAAAGGAATACTCTCGACAAACGCAACCGCGTCAATGCGCCCAGCGCTATTACCAAGCCAGGTTCTTACTCGCCCAGGCCCCGCATTGTACGCAGCGGAAGAGAAGATACGGTTGTTATCAAACTGCTGATATACCGACTCTAAATAAGTGGTGCCGATGTTGATATTCATATCAGGATCAAGAAGTTGGCTTGGGCTTGAGTAATCTGAGACACCGAACTTCTGCACGGTATGCGCCGCAGTTGCTGGCATCACCTGCATTAACCCACTGGCCCCTACTGGCGATCGGACTTTCGGGTTCCAGGCACTTTCCTGACGCGCAATCGCCATAGCATAGCTTTGCGAGATATCTTTACCGCGCACATAACGGGAGAAAATATCTTTGTAAGCGAGCGGGAAGCGCTCTTCGAGGTGATCCCAAAGCTTTCCGGCGATCGTCGCTTGCACACTGAGATCCCACCAGTTTTGATCAAACGCGTAACGCGCTAATCCTTCCTGCTCTGATTTACTGCGGCTAGCGATCAAATTCGCCCATTCGCTACGTGCAGTGTTATCCAGGCTCCAGTACATCAACTCACGTACCCGCGCCATTTCTGGCCCTTGAACCAATGCCGGATTCACAGCAACGGCTTTGTCGACGCGCAACGGATACTCTTCCCCTAAACGCTGAGCCGCCACCATGGGATAGAATCCGCGTTGCTGCATAAGCGAGCGGAGGATCTCTTTTGCTTCGGCATCACGACCACGCTCCAGCAATAAATCCGCCTGCCAGTAGCGCCACTCATCTTTTTCTTTTGCCTCCATTGGCAAACGCGCAAGCCAGGTATTCAAGCCAGTACGATCGCCACTTCCCAGCGCCATACGTATGCGCCGTTCCACTAAGCTTGTCGACTCCGAGCGCATAATTGCGTCGTCACGCCAGATGGCCTGTTCTGTCGTGACATCATTTCCCATTAAACGCCAGGCAACGGTGTCTCTAAGTTCTTGAGCCTGAGCGTCGTTGAGTTGCAGGGCCTGGATGAGCGATGGGATCATCATGCGCGCATTTTCTACGTCATCCCGCGCGACACGTGTAAATGCCACCGCCGCCGCCTGGCGTGTAAAGTCAGTTGATCCAACGGTACGGGCAAACGTCAGCACGGTATTCGGATCGTTTTGCAGGTTTATCAGTGCGTTGGAAATAGTCTGATATTGCACTGGCATTTGGCTCGCAAGATTCGTTACCAGTGAAGAATTACCTTCTTTCATCCCCAGACGAATGCGCTCCAGATGAGCTAACGGATCTTGCGTTCCCGACGCGCGCCATGCCGAGAACAGACGATCGCAGCTTGATGGCAGATTTTTCCCCGTTAACCACAGTTCCTTGGCTCCTACCCATGCGGCATCCACTTGTCCGGTATTCCATTTCGCATAGTAATAGTTGCACTTGGCTTCGGTGGTACCAGGCGCTTCTTGGCTAAACGCCAGCAAACCACGCCAGTCTTCACGACGCGCCAGTTCATTCACAAAACGTGATTTCAGCGCTCGAGCAAGAGGTAGCGTTGGGTTGGCTTCAATAAAACGACTCACCACAACCGTAGGTTCATTCTTTAAGTCGTCAGTTATCTGGCGATATTCGAGATAGGGATACAGTGGATAATCTTGCAACGTGGGCATCATCTGTTGCACCACATCCATTTGTTTGTTATCCCACGCTTGTTTGATTTGTGCATATCGACTGCGTTGCTCATCGAGCGAATCCGCGCGAGCTGCATGAGTTAGTGCCGCAAGGCCTACAACTGCGACCAGCAATTGTCCCACGACTTGTTTGGCTATCCCCACAAGTTCTCCTCACATGTTCACTGGCAGCCTCACGCCGCCATTAATAACTTCATGCTAACTCTCGAACCGTGGTTTCGCCACGTGAGAGGGCGTTATTCTACCTATATATACCCTAAATAATTCAAGTTGCAGGTAGGCGGCAAGGGCGCTTTTCCCCAGGAGCTTACTTGAGTAAGTGACTGGCGTAAGTGAGTGCAGCCAACAACCCTGCAGCTTGAAGTATGACGGGTATAGACATTAAGGCTGTTCCGGGTAACACATCCCACTTCCCCTGCTGGGATTACCTCCTGAAAAGGGCTACACTTCGCCACTGATACGCACCATCTTAAATCACGAAAAAGAGGCGAAGTCGCACTGTGGCTCAATTCGTTTATACCATGCATCGTGTCGGCAAAGTTGTTCCGCCGAAACGTCACATTCTGAAAAATATCTCGCTCAGCTTCTTCCCTGGCGCCAAGATTGGTGTACTGGGTCTGAACGGTTCCGGTAAATCCACGCTGCTGCGCATTATGGCCGGCATTGATACCGACATCGAAGGTGAAGCCCGTCCACAACCCGGTCTGAGAATTGGCTATCTGCCTCAGGAACCACAGCTCAACCTCGAGCACACGGTTCGTGAGTCTGTTGAAGAAGCAGTATCCGAAGTGGTAAACGCGCTGAAAGGTCTGGATGAGGTGTACGCGAAGTATGCTGAACCGGATGCTGACTTCGATAAGCTCGCCGCACAACAAGGCAAGTTTGAAGAAATCATTCAGGCGCATGACGGCCATAACCTTAACGTTCAGCTCGAACGCGCCGCTGACGCATTGCGTCTGCCCGATTGGGACGCAAAAATTGAAAACCTGTCTGGTGGTGAGCGCCGCCGTGTAGCTCTATGCCGTCTGCTGCTCGAAAAACCAGACATGCTGCTGCTCGACGAACCAACTAACCACCTGGATGCTGAATCCGTGGCCTGGCTTGAGCGTTTCTTGCATGATTTCGAAGGCACCGTTGTGGCGATTACCCACGACCGTTACTTCCTCGATAACGTTGCAGGCTGGATTCTGGAACTTGACCGCGGCGAAGGTATTCCGTGGGAAGGTAACTACTCCTCCTGGCTTGAGCAAAAAGACGAACGTCTGGCTCAGGAAGCCTCATCGGAAGCGGCTCGCCGTAAATCCATTGAGAAGGAACTTGAGTGGGTGCGTCAAGGCGCTAAAGGCCGTCAGTCTAAAGGCAAGGCGCGTCTGGCTCGCTTTGAAGAACTGAACAGCACTGAGTACCAGAAACGTAACGAAACCAACGAGCTGTTTATTCCACCAGGTGCACGTCTGGGCGATAAAGTCGTTGAGGTTACCAACCTGCGAAAATCTTACGGCGACCGCCTGCTGATTGAAGACCTGACATTCTCTGTACCGAAAGGTGCGATTGTGGGGATTATCGGCCCGAACGGCGCGGGTAAATCTACCCTGTTCCGTATGATGTCAGGCCAGGAACAACCAGACAGCGGCAGCATTGAACTGGGCGAAACCGTTAAACTGGCATCCGTCGATCAGTTCCGTGACGCGATGGATAACAGCAAAACCGTGTGGGAAGAAGTTTCCGGCGGCCAGGACATCATGCGTATCGGTAACACCGAAATGCCAAGCCGCGCTTACGTTGGTCGCTTTAACTTTAAAGGCGTTGATCAGGGTAAACGTGTTGGTGAGCTGTCCGGTGGTGAACGTGGCCGTCTGCACCTTGCGAAGCTGCTGCAAGTTGGCGGCAACGTATTGCTGCTCGATGAACCAACCAACGACCTGGATATCGAAACCCTGCGCGCATTAGAAAACGCCCTGCTGGAATTCCCAGGCTGTGCAATGGTTATCTCGCACGACCGTTGGTTCCTTGACCGTATCGCCACGCACATTCTGGATTACCAGGATGTAGGTAAAGTGGAGTTCTTTGAAGGTAACTTTACTGAG
>DATERH010000210.1:0-5258 GCA_035271785.1 Buttiauxella sp. | reverse complement strand
GCGAGTGCCCACACAGATTGTCTGATAAATTGTTAAAGAGCAGTGAGTTACGCGCTTTCGCTTGCTAACTCGAGGTGGCGTATATTACGCTTTCCTCTTTCAGAGTCAAGCGTTTATTTTCGCTTTTCATCTGGCTGACGGGCCGGTTTATAAGCCGTTGTGCCGTGTCAGTGGAGGCGCAGTATAGGGATTTTCTGGAGGCTGACAACCCCTATTTTCAATTTTTATTTCAACCGTCGATTTTTTATTCAAAATTGCTAGAAACAGCCAGTTTTTCTAGCCTTGGGAAGCCATAACGCTGCAAAACGGGCGTTAATTGTGCAATCTCAGGGGTTAGCCCCATACAGAATGCAATATTCTCATCCGCAGATAATGCATTCGGAGATTCATGCTCCAGAAGCCATACAGTACGGCGAGCAATCGCAGCACCTGAATCGATCAACCTGGTACCTTCTGGAAGGACTTGCAGCAATTCTTCTTCTAATAGAGGGAAATGGGTGCAACCTAATACTACTGTATCTGGCGGCTCCTTCATGCGTAGCCACGGACGAAGAATCTTGCGCAGTTCCTCAAGGTCAACAGGTTGACCATGTAACTTGGCTTCTGCTAATTCCACCAGCTCTGCCGAGCCGAGCATTTCAATTCTGCATTCCGACGCAAAGCGCGCGACCAACTCGTGAGTATAAGGACGGCGAACCGTACCGCGAGTCGCCAGTAAACCCACAACACCATTAGTTGTCAGACGCGCAGCGGGTTTAATCGCAGGAACAACGCCAACGACCGGGAAAGCAAACTTTTCACGCAGAGCGGGAAGCGATACGGTACTCGCCGTATTACAGGCGATGATAGCGAGAGCGAGTGGGTAACGTTCCTGAACCGCAGTAACAATTTCTACTACGCGCTCAACAATAAACTCTTCGCTTTTCTCACCGTAGGGGAATGCTACGTTATCGAAAGCATAAATATAGTGCAGGTCAGGCAAAAGCTGCCGGACTTCATCATACACAGAAAGCCCACCGACACCGGAGTCAAAAACCAGTACAGTGGGACGTGTATTAGAAGGTATAGCTGCCAGAGAGGTAGTATTCCCGTCCTGGGGTTTGATAGCCATAAACCGTCTCGTAATCTTTATCGAACAGGTTGGCGATTCTACCACGAACGATTAGCTGAGAGGTGAGCGGATATGATGCGGCAACATCAACTGTGCTGTAACTCGGCAAAATTTGCTGAGTGGGGCTGTAAGCAGAGGTGTTGTTGTCATAGCGTTTTCCGTAATACTGCCACGCTACATCCATATTCACGTTAAACATTGTCCAGTCGAGCTGGTACTTTGCCTGGCGCTTGGCGCGACGAGCCAGCACTTCATCATTCTGGTCATCACGCGGATCCATATACTGCAGCGTTACCTTGTGGGTAAAGATGCCAGTATCAAGACTCCCGGTCCATTCAAGCCCTTTGATGGTCGCAGACTTGATGTTGTCATAAGCCCCAGCATAAGTGACGGGATCGGAATAGTAGGTAATCAGGTTATCAATCGTGTAGTGATAAGCCGACAGACGCCAGTCCAACGGCCCGGTCAAGCCTTCAAGCCCTGCTTCCCATTGCCTGGATTCTTCTGGTTTCAGGTTCGGGTTGGAATCGATACCAAAGCGCGTGGAGCCATACTGCTGCCCCAGAGATGGTGCAAGGAACCCTGTACCGTAAGAAACAGTTGCACGATATCCTTCAACAAACTCCCAGCCCGCTGCCGTCTGCCAGGTGCCATGCCAACCGAATTGCTCGTCATGATCTTCACGACCAGAGGCTTCTAAAGTCACATCACCAAACTGCTGCTGCCCACTCAGGTAAACGCCTGTGTTGTCGCGTTGATAGCTATCAGAGACAACAGTATCAGAAGAGGTCAGACGCTGTTGCTGCCAGTCCACCCCAGCACTGATAGAGCCGTTCCCAACCAAGAAGTTGTTACCCCATTGGATGTTGCTCTGGGTCATGCGGTCGAGAGTCGTACCATCGTTATAGCGGCCAAACTCACTGCTATAGTTGTAGTCCTTCACTTTTTGATAGCTTGCCAATAGCTGCGAAGAATAGATTCCAGAATGGTAACGCAGGCCAGCATCGTAATTCTGGTTATAGAGTTGATGCTCATCGGCGCTATACGCTGGCGTAAATGGAGGAGCACCTAAATCATAATCGCTGTTGTTGGTGTAACCATAGGTGCGAAAGAAGCCATCAAACTCATCGCTAAATTTGTGCTCAAGACCCGCCCAATAGCTTTTACTACGGTAGCCATCGCTGTCGTTATCACCGCTATAAGTTGAGTGCGGCTGCGCGTTGAAGCCTTTAGTAGATTCATACGCGCCAGAAACTGTCGCCACAGTATCACCAAAACGTTTACGCAAAGTACCGTCGTACTGCTGGTAGCTATTGGAACCGACACCTGCATTGATTTGCGATTTTTCTTCATCGGTCTGGGTGATGATGTTCACCACACCACCAATCGCACCGGAACCATAAACGGCGGAGCGTGGGCCACGAATGTATTCCACTCGCTGCACTAAAGAGATAGGAATTTGGCTGACGTCAGAAGAATTGGAAATGCCAGGACGCGCAAGCGGAACACCATCTACCAGCACTAATACATGGCTGGCACTCGTTCCACGAATAGACATAGAGGAGCTTTGCCCCAAACCACCGTACTGCGCAATATCTACACCCGGTAAACGGCGCATCACATCATTAAGGGATTTTGCCTGCCATTGGTCGATATCTTCCCGGGTAACAACATCAGTTGGAGCCAGAACAGTATTCACAGGTTGCTGAAAACGGTTTGCCGTTACCACCAGAGTATCGTCAGAATTGCTGTCTTGCGCCCAACCTGAAAAAGCCGTTACGGACAGAGCCGTAAGCAGCGAAAGTTTTTTCACCATCATTTTTAATAAGCATCCGCTTTCCAATAAGGATGCCGCAGACATAACCGATAGCACGCGATAGTTATGCAGATTGCGACGTATACCGGCAGGTCTTCGGGCTTGGATGTGTTTTATGGATGATGACTTCCCACTTATTATAAGCAGTGTCTGCACATTGCACTCATCCCACAATTCCTTACCGCTGCGCGTCAGCCCCAGAATTACACTGGGTTCCCTTTTAACTCATACAAAAAGAGGCCGGAATCGCTATGCTACGATTTCGTTACCAAGTTTGTCTAGAAACATCAAAATGCAACAGCACTGGACATCACGTGCCTATTCCCTACAATCGCCGCGTAGTTTGACTTCATTAACAGGTAGGCGCTATGACCCCCGAACATCTCCCAATTGAACAGTACGACGCGCAACTGGCCGAAAAAGTCGCCCGCTTGCAAAGCATGATGGCACCTTTTGCGGCACCTGCACCGGAGGTGTTTCGCTCGCCAGTCAGCCATTACCGGATGCGTGCTGAATTCCGTATCTGGCACGATGAAGACGACCTGTACCACATCATGTTTGACCAGCAAACCAAGCAACGTATTCGGGTCAATAGCTTTCCGGCAGCCAGTTCGCTTATCAATGCGTTGATGCCTGCAATGCTCGACGGTGTTCGTGACATCCCTGCCCTGCGCCATAAACTTTTCCAGATCGATTATCTGACGACAGTGAGCAACCAGGCGATTGTTTCACTGCTTTATCATCGCAAGCTTGGTGAAGAGTGGCAGCAGCAGGCTGAAGCGCTGCGCGACAATCTGCGCGCTCAGGGATTCAACGTTCATTTGATTGGCCGCGCAACCAAAACCAAGATCGCGCTGGATCAGGACTTCATTGATGAGCGTTTGACCGTTGCCGGTAAAGAGATGATTTATCGCCAGGTTGAGAACAGCTTTACTCAGCCTAACGCTGCGATGAATGTTCATATGTTGGAATGGGCGCTGGATGCGACTCAAGATTCAAAAGGCGATCTGTTGGAGTTGTACTGCGGCAACGGTAACTTCTCACTGGCACTGGCGCGTAACTTCAACCGCGTGCTGGCGACTGAAATCGCCAAGCCGTCAGTTGCCGCCGCGCAATACAATATTGAAGCGAATGAAATCGACAACGTGCAAATCATTCGAATGGCGGCAGAAGATTTCACTCAGGCGATGAACGGCGTGCGCGAATTTAACCGCCTGAAAGGCATCGACCTGAAAAGCTACCAGTGCGAAACCATTTTTGTTGATCCACCGCGCAGCGGCCTGGATGCAGACACCGTGAAAATGGTGCAGGCGTACCCGCGCATTCTCTATATTTCCTGCAACCCGCAAACCCTTTGCGAGAATCTGGAAACGCTGTGCGAAACCCACAACGTGTCGCGCCTGGCGCTATTCGACCAATTCCCCTACACACACCATATGGAATGCGGCGTGTGGCTAACACGCAAATAGCAAAACGGACGCCGAGGCGTCCGTTTTTAGTTTCTTCTCGGATGTTTCTTCCAGCGAGATTATTCCGTCACCTGCGATTTACGAGCGCGGACTTTAAAGCCAATCCAGAACAACAGTGCGACTGAAAGCACCGCGGGTAAGAAGTTCGATCCAATCGCGGGATACTCAGCACGCACAACGGCGCTATACAGCAACACACCCAACACGAAACAAGCGGCGGCAATACTAGGCAAACCAACCGGCATCGTGCGATTTAGGTAGCGTTGATGCAAACAGTACACGGTAAGCAGCAGCGCAATAATTGGAAAAATGGAAAACGGCACAACCGAGCTAAACACAGCGGCAAATGTACCGTTGATCGACAAGCCCGCGATAAACGCTAGCCCGAGCGTACCTCTCTCTTGTAACTGTTTCATTGCTCTTCCTTCACTCACTCTTCAGATATTTGAGCTATTGCCATTTTTTCTTGCTCCCGGCGATACCAGTAATACGCACCTTTAGAAATCATGCGCAACTGAAGCACCAGGCGCTCTTCAAGCTGACGACGCTGATCGGCATCAACGTCCAACGCTTCGGCACCAGCACTAAAGACAATCGTAACCATCGCTTCTGCCTGCGCCTCAGTAAAGCTGCGTGGCATACGATTTTCGAGTTCCAGATAGTCAGCAAGTTCCGCAATAAAATGCTGAATTTCGCGCGCGACCGCGGCACGAAATGCTGCTGACGTTCCAGAACGCTCCCGCAACAACAAACGGAACGCGTTGGGATTATTACCGATAAATTCCATAAATGTTGAGACAGAGGTACGAATTACGCTACCTCCTTTGGCAATTCGTTGGCGAGCCTGGCGCATTAACTGGCG
>DATERH010000209.1:0-6542 GCA_035271785.1 Buttiauxella sp. | reverse complement strand
GCCACGCCGAAACGCTTGATGAACTCTTCAGTAAATTCTGGCAGTTCACGCTCTTCAACTTTCTTCAGAACGATGTCGAACTTAGCCGCTTTACCTTTCAGGTTTTCAGCATGGTAATCTTCTGGGAAAGTCACTTCGATAGTGAATTCTTCCGAAGCTTTGTGACCAACCAGAGCGTCTTCGAAGCCTGGGATCATACGACCCTGGCCCATTGCCAGTACGAAGTCAGACGCTTTGCCGCCTTCAAATACTTCGCCGTCTACAGAACCGGTGAAGTCGATGGTTACACGGTCTTCAGCAGTTGCTGGCGCTTCTGAATCTTTCCAGGTCGCCTGCTGCTTGCGCAGAGTGTCCAGCATTGCATCAACGTCTACGTCAGTCACTTCAACAACCGGTTTTTCAACTTCGATTGCATCCAGACCTTGCAGCTCAACTTCTGGGTACACTTCAAACTCAACCGCATAGGTGAAGTCTTCGCCCAGTTTGTATTCGCCTGGAACGTAGTTCGGTGCACCAGCTGGATTGATTTTTTCTTTGATGATCGCGTCAACGAAGTTGCGGCTCATCAGTTCGCCCAACACGTCCTGGCGAACAGAAGCGCCATAGCGTTGTGCGATAACAGTCATCGGCACTTTTCCTTTACGGAAACCGTCGATACGGGCTTTCTTTGCCACGTTGACCAGCTCGCTTTTTACAGCGGTTTCGATGCTGTCTGCAGCGATAGTAATCGTGAGACGGCGGCCAAGGCCCTGAGTGGTTTCAACTGAAACTTGCATCTTGTTACCTCAAAAAATCACAGTGCTCGGTCAACTCTGGAAGCTCTCGATACCCAAATAATTCGAGTTGTGGGTAGGCGGCAAACTCAGGAGTCCCCAGGAGCTTACTTAGGTAAGTAACTGGGGTGAATGAGTGCAGCCAACACCCCCCACAACTTGAAGTATGACGGGTATCTATTGCTTCACAGAACCGGGATGTCTTCTGAATCAGAATCACATTCCCTGTCGTCAGAATCGTCCCGAAGACATTCCGAAAAATAAGACGCAGCATTATAGCGGCATCACCAAGGTGAGTCGAGAACGGCAACACAATGTTGCTGCGGCCCTTTTCACAGTTCTTTTGGATTTATTGCCCAATCCCTGAAACAACAAGGGCTATTTCATACAAAACAAAACGGCCCGCAGGCCGTTTTATAAAACACGATTCATATACCGCAACATAAAGGAAAAGTTCCCTAAGTTGCAAGCCTGAAGGTTAACTTCAGGCGATTGTTCCTGCTCCACGGCAAGGTGGAGAGGCGAAAATCGTATCGTGCAACCCCTCCCATTCCTTAATAGTGTAAGTGTGCAGAGCCAACGCATGAACAGTGGTTGAGAGTTCAGCACTTAAGGTGCCGTAAATCATTCGATGGCGTTTTAAGAAACGCTCACCGGCGAAACGGTCACTAACAAGAACCACTTTGAAATGGCTCTCTGAACCCGCCGGGACATTGTGACGATAGCTTTCATCCACGACTTCCAGGAAAACGGGTTCAAACGCTGCCCTTAATTTTGATTCTATTTGCTCGCGCATCATCATGAACTTACTCCTCGACTGCGTTGAGATGCCACTCATCCCTTTAAATGTTAGCCGCTTTTGGCTCTTTTAATAACAGAATTACAACAATTATTTAGCTTTCGTCTGATTTTCTTATCCAGAACCCTGTAGGTTAATATGATTACGGCACCAATCGAGGGCAAAATGGTCAGATAGCTCTGTAACTGCTTAGAAAAAGCGCAACGCGATGAAATTACGTGCGTTAACTGCTTCCTCTGGACACGCGCAGTGTTATGATGGCGTGATTTTTTATCTGCCTGCCCCTTGAGTATATTGAGATAGCGAACATGTTAAAAAAATTATTATTCCCGTTGGTTGCCATTTTTATGCTGGCCAGCTGTGCAACCCCACCAACCACTATTGATGTTTCTCCAACTATCAGCCTGCCACAGCAAGATCCAAGCCTGATGGGTGTTACGGTGAGTATCAACGGTGCGGACCAACGCAAAGACCAGGCTCTGGCAAAAGTCTCTCGTGAAAACCAATTGGTTACGCTGACCCCATCTCGTGACCTGCGCTTCCTGCTGCAAGAAGTGCTGGAAAAACAGATGACTACCCGTGGCTATATGATTGGGCCAAACAGCCCGGTGGACTTACAAATCATCGTAAACCAGTTGTATGCTGATGTCTCTCAAGGCAGCGTGCGGTACAACATTGCCACTAAAGCCGATATCGTGATTATTGCGACGGCAAAAAATGGCACCAAGATGACCAAAAATTACCGTTCTAACTACAACGTAGAAGGGGCGTTCCAGGCTACCAATAAGAATATCGCCAATGCAGTAAACTCTGTATTGACTGATACCATTGCTGATATGGCCCAGGACACCAGCGTTCATGATTTTATTAAGCAGAACGCTCGTTAATTAATACCCCACCAGCCCGCTTCATGCGGGCTGGCTTTAGAGCAACGTATGCCCAACCACTACCTTCGTCTTTTTCAACAGCCAAAATCAGCCATCCTTTTGATTTTAGGCTTTGCTTCTGGCCTCCCTCTCGCCCTCACCTCCGGCACACTTCAAGCATGGATGACGGTTGAGAACATCGATCTTAAAACCATTGGTTTCTTCTCGCTCGTTGGGCAAGCCTATGTGTTTAAGTTTCTGTGGTCGCCAGTGATGGACAGATATACGCCGCCGTTACTCGGACGTCGTCGTGGTTGGTTGCTGATTACGCAGATTCTGCTGCTGATTGCGATTGCCGGTATGGGTTTTCTGGAACCCAACTCGGAGTTGCGTTGGATGGCAGCGCTTGCCGTCATTATTGCTTTCTGTTCTGCCTCGCAAGATATTGTTTTCGATGCCTGGAAAACAGATGTTCTCCCAGCCGAAGAGCGGGGCACTGGCGCGGCAATCAGCGTGCTGGGTTATCGCCTGGCGATGTTAGTTTCTGGCGGTTTAGCGCTTTGGCTTGCAGATAGATACCTGGGCTGGCAAGGCATGTACTGGCTGATGGCAGCACTTATGTTGCCGTGTATCATCGCCACTTTATTTGCCCCTGAACCTACAGATGCGATACCGGTCCCCAGAAGTCTGGAACAAGCGGTCGTCGCCCCGTTGCGTGATTTCTTTGGTCGCAACAATGCATGGCTGATTCTGCTGTTGATTGTGATGTACAAACTTGGCGATGCTTTTGCCATGAGTTTAACGACGACATTTTTAATTCGCGGCGTGGGCTTTGACGCCGGTGAAGTCGGCATGGTGAATAAAACGCTGGGTCTAATTGCTACCATTATTGGTGCCCTGTATGGCGGCATTTTGATGCAGCGCCTGTCGCTGTTCCGCGCCTTGCTGATCTTTGGCATTTTGCAGGGGGTATCCAATGCTGGTTACTGGATCCTGTCAATTACCGATAAACATATGGTCAGCATGGGAACCGCGGTTTTCTTTGAAAATCTTTGCGGCGGCATGGGCACCGCAGCCTTTGTCGCGCTGCTGATGACGCTGTGTAATAAATCATTTTCTGCCACCCAATTTGCTCTGCTTTCCGCACTTTCGGCAGTGGGGCGTGTTTACGTAGGGCCGATAGCCGGTTGGTTTGTTGAAGCACAAGGTTGGCCGACATTTTACTTATTCTCGGTTGTGGCAGCCGTGCCGGGCATTCTATTGCTACTGGTCTGCAAGACTACCCTGGAATACACCCAAAATAACGATAGCTTCATACCACGAAGCGAGTTTTCTTCAGCCTATCGCATTGCTCTACGTGCCTTAATGCTGGGGTGTGGGCTTTTGGCAGTCTGGCTCGTGGTGCTGATTACCAACGCAACGGGTCTGACAAATTGGACGTTCAACATCCAGTTCCTGGAATGGGGTGCGTTGTTTGCTATCGGTGGGATTTTGTTTGGTGGGTTGCTTGATTATCTGGCATTACGCAAAACAGCTTTAATGTAAAAGTCCCAGAGAAATAAAAATAATAAGTTTCGTTACGTGATTATATCGCTCAATTAGTAGCCGATCTTTATTTGTGGTTATTTATTTATCGAGAGTAAAACCTTTTTTTTACATTATTAGCAGGAAAATTATTTCCACTCTCTCTTTAACCGATTCAGCTTTTGCGTAAATTAATTTGTAGAGCGTTTCGTTTGCCAATTGATGCTAATTTGTTAAAATTATGTTTACCAAAATGATTGGTTATACCAATTAACCTGCACTATTTATGACAGAATAGGTTTTCGTTATAACCTAGCTAGCATGCGGGCTATCTCGATGTTTTATCGTTTGTTGCTTTCTATGTGACATTGTCGGCAGAACCTAGTAACACCCCACTGACACTACGCCATTCATGTTTACAGTAATGTAACCTTCCCGTAAAATGCTTCCACACTTTAAACGACAATAGAGCTCCCAGGAATTGAGGTCGTTAAATGAGACTCAGGAAATACAATAAAAGTTTGGGATGGTTGTCATTAATTGCAGGCACATTTTTACTCAGTGGCTGTGATTCTGCGCTTCTAGACCCCAAAGGACAAATTGGACTGGAACAACGTTCATTGATACTGACAGCTCTCGGGCTGATGTTGATTGTCGTCATCCCAGCTATCGCAATGGCTATCGGTTTTGCATGGAAATATCGGGCTTCAAACAAAGACGCCAAATACAGCCCCAACTGGTCACACTCCAATAAAGTTGAAGCTGTAGTCTGGACGATTCCCATTCTTATCATCATTTTCCTCGCGGTACTGACCTGGAAAACTACGCACGCCCTTGAGCCAAGCAAACCGCTGGTTCACGACGCGAAGCCTGTGACCATTGAAGTTATCGCCATGGACTGGAAATGGTTCTTCATTTACCCAGAGCAAGGTATTGCTACGGTTAATGAAATTGCCTTCCCGGCCAACACCCCAGTGGAATTCAAAATCACCTCCAACTCGGTGATGAACTCCTTCTTTATTCCGCAACTGGGTAGCCAGATCTACGCAATGGCAGGCATGCAGACTAAATTGCACCTGATTGCAGATGAAGCAGGCACCTACGACGGTATTTCGTCTAACTACAGCGGTAAAGGTTTCTCCGGTATGAAGTTCAAGGCTATCGCCACACCGGATATGGACACCTTTAACCAATGGGTTGCTAAAGCGAAACAATCTCCGGAAGTCATGAATGATATGACGACTTACGAGAAGCTTGCAGCACCAAGCGAATACAACAAAGTCGAATACTTCTCCGCTGTTAAACCTGATTTGTTTAAAGACGTTATTAACAAATTCATGGGGCACGGGAAGAGCATGGACATGACCCAACCAGAAGGTGAGCACGCAGCACATGAAGGTATGGAAGGCATGGACATGAGTCACGCGGAAACCTCTCACTAAGGGGCCGAGGAATAATACGATGTTCGGAAAACTTACACTGGATTCAGTCCCATACCATGAACCCATTATCATGGTTACGGTGGCAGCGATTATCGTCGGGGGACTGGCGCTAGTTGCAGCTATCACTTACTTCGGTAAGTGGGAATATTTATGGAAAGAGTGGCTCACCTCGGTTGACCACAAACGCCTCGGCATAATGTATGTAATAGTGGCGATTGTCATGCTGCTGCGTGGCTTTGCTGACGCCATCATGATGCGTAGCCAGCAAGTACTGGCCTCCGCCGGAGAAGCAGGCTTCCTGCCACCTCATCACTACGACCAGATTTTTACCGCTCACGGCGTAATCATGATCTTCTTCGTAGCGATGCCATTTGTTATCGGCCTGATGAACATTGTCGTGCCGTTGCAGATTGGTGCGCGTGACGTTGCATTCCCATTCCTGAACAACTTGAGCTTCTGGTTCACTGTTGTGGGTGTGGTGCTGGTTAACCTGTCTCTAGGGGTGGGTGAATTCGCACAGACCGGTTGGGTTGCTTATCCACCGCTATCGGGCATTGAGTACAGTCCGGGAGTCGGGGTCGACTACTGGATATGGAGCCTACAGCTATCGGGTATCGGTACGACATTAACAGGTATTAACTTCTTCGTTACTATCCTGAATATGCGTACGCCTGGCATGACGATGTTCAAAATGCCAGTATTTACCTGGGCTTCGCTGTGTACCAACGTACTGATTATCGCAGCATTCCCAATCTTTACCGTGACCGTCGCACTGTTAACCCTTGACCGCTACCTTGGCACCCATTTCTTTACCAATGATATGGGTGGCAACATGATGATGTATATCAACCTCATCTGGGCCTGGGGTCATCCAGAAGTGTATATCTTGGTATTGCCCATCTTTGGTGTCTATTCCGAAGTGGTTGCCACTTTCTGTAGAAAACGGCTGTTTGGTTATACCTCGCTGGTGTGGGCGACCATCGCCATCACCGTGTTGTCGTTTATCGTGTGGTTGCACCACTTCTTTACCATGGGGTCGGGCGCCAACGTCAACGCCTTCTTTGGTATTGCCACCATGATCATTTCCATCCCGACCGGGGTGAAAATTTTCAACTGGCTGTTCACCATGTATCAAGGG
>DATERH010000208.1:0-13825 GCA_035271785.1 Buttiauxella sp. | reverse complement strand
TTCGGTAAAGATGCCCATCTGGTTTTATTGCAAGAGGCGCAAACCACCCCTGAACTAGTGAACTTTGCCACCAGTAATTATTTGGCCGCAGATCAGGTTCCGGCATTTGTATTGCCTCAGCACCCTTCAGGTGTCATGACGTTGTCTGCGGCTCATCCTGTGTATTGCTGCCCATTACGCGAACGTGAGCCGATTTTACGCCTGTCAAAATCTGCTTTAGTGACTGTGTATCCATTGCCTGATGGTCGCCTGCTGATGGTCGTTAATATTCATGCTGTGAATTTCAGTCTCGGTGTGGATGTTTACAGCAAACAACTCGGGCCAATCGGCGACCAAATTGGTCACCATAACGGGCCGATTATCATGGCGGGTGATTTTAATGCCTGGAGTCGCCCACGCATGAATGCACTTTATCGCTTTGCCCGTGATATGACTTTACGAGAAGTACTCTTTACAGATGACCATCGTCGCCGTGCCTTTGGCCGCCCACTCGATTTTGTCTTTTATCGTGGTTTAAACGTCACAGAAGCTTCAGTTCTGGTCACTCGCGCGTCCGATCACAATCCTCTACTAGTCGAATTCCATCCCGGCAAACCTTAGCTGAAGTAAGGATAGTTAGGGTCTGCCACTGGGCAGATCTCGCTACTGCCCTTACTTATAATCAACTGCCAGGACATTTCAATGACAACACAATCTCACCATGACAAAGTCAGCCAACAATTTGGCTCACAGGCAAGTGCGTATCTGACCAGCGCTGTGCATGCTTCTGGTCGCGATCTGGAGCGGCTCAGCACACGCCTGGCAGATTTTCCACATGCTCGGTTACTCGATATGGGATGCGGAGCAGGGCACGCAAGTTTCATTGCTGCTGCGCAGGTTAAGGAGGTAGTTGCCTATGATCTCTCGGATCAAATGTTGGTGGTGGTGAAGGAGGCGACTAAAAGTCGTGGACTCAATAATGTCGTAACTCAGCAGGGTTATGCGGAAGTCTTGCCTTTCGATGATTGCTCATTTGATGTTGTAATTAGCCGTTATTCAGCTCACCACTGGCATGATGTCGGTAAAGCATTGCGTGAAGTAAAACGTGTATTGAAACCCAGTGGAGTCGTTATCTTTATGGATGTGATGTCCCCTGGCCATCCCGTGTTGGATATCTGGCTGCAAACGGTTGAAGCGTTACGTGATACTTCTCACGTACGTAATTATTCCAGTGGTGAATGGTTGAGCCTGCTTAATGATGCAGGCCTGAGCTCGCAAAACCTGTTATGCGACCGTTTGAATCTGGAGTTCTCAAGTTGGATTGCACGGATGCGAACACCTGCAATTCTGGCTGATGCTATTCGTATGTATCAGCAAAGTGCATCAGATGAAGTACAACGCTACTTTGAATTGCAGACTGATGGTTCGTTCACCAGCGACATCATCATGCTTGAAGCCAAGCGAGTGTAAGCTAGAAACAAAAAAGGCACCTAAAAAGGTGCCTTTTCCTATGATTAACAATCAAGTATCAGGTGTAGAGTTATTACCAACGAACAGCGTTAGCTGATCGCCAGGCTTCAGATCGTCAGTATCATCGTTCCAGCGCAGAACATCTTTGATGTTCACACCGTGACGTTTCGCAATACTCGACAATGAGTCACCCCTACGAACCTTATAAGTGATGCTATCGTTTTTAGCTAAACGTTCATCGCCTTTTTTGACGCTAAGCGTTTGGCCTACTTTAATGTTCGCGCCACGGATGCCATTCCAGCTCTGCAAATCTTTAGTGCTAACACTTAAGCGTGTCGCAATGCTCGATAAGGTATCACCTGAACGAACACGATAAGATTTGTTGCCACCTGCGTTAGCTCTGTTCGCTGCAACTAATGTAGGCTGCACAGCTGCAATTTCGCCGGCAGCCAAAGAGGCTTTAAGCTGGTCAGCGTGCTTTTTAGGTACCATTACATAACGCTGATTTTTGCCTACCGTCGAGGTTTTCACCCCAGCGTTGAACGTTTTCAGTGTACTTAACGATATCCCGGCCATTTCGGCAACCTGTGTAAGCTCAACCGGATCACTAACTTCTACACGTGCTAATGCACGGCTTTCGTCGGTAGTCGGTAGACTTACTCCGTACTTTTGGCTGTTTTTGAGAATATCACTCAAAGCCAGCATTTTTGGCACGTAAATCTTGGTTTCCCGTGGCAGTGAAAGCGACCAAAAATCCGTGGGCAAGCCACGTGCTTTATTCGCTTTCATTGCCTTCAGTACACGACCTTCGCCGCTGTTGTACGCCGCCACGGTTAACAACCAGTCGCCGTCAAACATCTTATTTAGACGCTGCATCATATCAAGTGCGGCAGTGGTTGAAGCCACTACATCACGACGTGCATCGTATGCTTTGGTCTGTTTTAAACCATAATTACGACCCGTGCTCGGTACAATCTGCCAGATGCCAGCGGCATTCGCAGATGATGTAGCGTGGGGGTCAAAAGCGCTCTCCACTATGGGTAGCAGTACTAGTTCCATTGGCATGTTACGTTTCTTAACTTGCCCGGCAATCCAGTACATATACGGCTCTGCCCGTAATGTTACATCGTGGAGATAGCTCTTATTCTTAAGGTACTTTTGTTTCTGTTCGCGGATCCGGGTATTTTCCGGTATCCCCATCTTTAGCTCGTCGCCAATGAAGTTCCACAAGTTTTGGTTTTCTGCGAGGTATGTCCCATCGTCCATCCATCGCGTACTCGTGTACTTTCCTGCTTCACCTTGACCAGCTGCAGACAGACTCTGTGCGTGCTGTTGGATGTTGCCGTCATTTTTTGACGCCTGGCACCCCACAAGCAAAACAGTGGCGAGTAATATCGCTTTTGCTTTCATGTGTGTGTCAATCGTTGCTTAAAAGACGAGCAAGAATACCTTCCACATTCCAACAACACAACCAGAAAATTCAGAATGCGTCTTTCTTTGCCCGTAACCACGCGAATATCTGCTGGGGTTGTTGCAAGTTTGTTTCTTTATTAATTTTTTCTTTTAAATCAACGTCATTAGTTCTTAAAAATAAATTTATTTTGCGTTCAATTTTCAATGAACTGGGTAAGGTTGAGTGGTTTTTTGCACGTAACTCCTTAACTTTTCGACAATATTGGTTTAATTCTTCATCGTCAGATAAGATAGATAAGGAAAACTTCATGTTTGATAGGGTGTATTCATGTGCGCAACAAACTAAAGTATCTGCGGGTAATTTGTTAAGCTTTTGAAAAGAGTCATACATATTCTCAGCGGTACCTTCAAAAAGCCTGCCGCAACCTCCAGAAAACATCGTGTCGCCGCAAAAAAGATAAGGTTTGCTATAGAAACAGATATGTCCTAAAGTGTGACCGGGTGTGGCAATAACGCTAAATTCATACTTCAAAATATTGACCTTATCCCCCTCTCTGACTACCCGGTTCGTTCCCTTATCTTGTGTCTCTTCAGGCCCATATACCACAAGGCCTGGATACTTTTTGAGAAGTTCTTTTACGCCGCCAACATGATCGTTGTGATGGTGGGTCAGCAAAATAGCTTCTGGCTGCCAGTGATTATCTTCAATCGTTTTTAGCACCGGTTGAGCGTCACCCGGGTCCACAATGATGCATTTACCGTGCTCATCATTCAGAACCCAGATGTAGTTATCCTGGAACGCGGAAATACTGTTAAGATTCATAATTCAACCTCTTTGAATTGTGCTAAGAAGGTAGTGATGAAACCGGCAAGGATACCTGAAAATTTCACTTCACCGCATCATTGGGGAGAATTGCCATGGGGCGAGTACTACCGTGAGGCGTTGGAAACCCAACTCCAGCCCTGGCTTGCTAAAATGTTCGGTTTCCATCTATTGAAGATAGGTAACCTAAGCGCTGAAATTAATACTGAAGCTTGTGCTATTTCACACCAGGTTAGTGTCGCTCTACAGGGTGATAGGCTCCAGGTGAATGCCGATCCACTTCATTTACCCTTTGCCGAGAAATCTGTGGATGCATGTATGTTGGCTCATACATTGCCATGGTGCCAGGATCCTCACCGATTACTGCGCGAAGCCGACCGGATATTGATTGATGACGGATGGCTAATTCTAAGCAGCTTCAACCCGATGAGTTTGTTAGGTTTAGGTAAAACAGTGCCCTTTATACGCAAACGTGCACCATATCATTGCCGAATGTTTACGCCGATGAGGATGTTCGATTGGCTGGCATTGTTGAATTTTGAAGTCATGCACCAACGCAGTTTCCAGGTTTTACCCTGGAGTAAAGAAGGTGGAAAAATGCTGAGTACTCACCTGCCTGCACTGGGTTGCATGCATGTCATTGTGGCGCGTAAGAGGACATTGCCCCTTACGCTTAATCCAATGAAAAGCCGAACAGCAAAAACGCAAATCCGTTCGGCAGTTGGCGCTACCAGACAGTTTAAGGAAACGACTAAGGTTTCGTCGCCTCTGGTTGATAACCAACATCCTCAAGAGATGGATTAGTGGCGGCTTCACGCGCAAGTTCATCACAGCGTTCGTTTTCAGGGTGACCGGCATGGCCTTTCACCCATTCCCAACTGATTTTGTGCTCGCTCAACGCGACGTCCAGTCGTTTCCATAAATCGACATTTTTCACTGGCTTCTTGTCGGCAGTTTTCCACCCGCGTTTTTTCCAGTTATGAATCCATTGGGTAATTCCCTGGCGAACATATTGACTGTCTGTACTTAGCACAATGTCACAAGGTTCGATTAACGCCTCAAGTGCTACAATAGCCGCCATCATTTCCATGCGATTATTCGTTGTTAAACGATAGCCGACGCTAAAAATCTTTTCGTGTTGTTTGTACCGTAGAATCGCACCGTAACCACCAGGGCCCGGGTTACCGAGGCAAGAACCATCGGTGAAAATTTCTACCTGTTTACGCATCTCTGGTAGACTTCCTGTGATTAAAAAACCAAGTCTGACATAAACGAGCGCCATGAGCACAGCAATTACACGACAGATCGTACTCGATACTGAAACCACCGGTATGAACCAAATCGGTGCTCACTACGAAGGGCATCGCATTATCGAAATCGGTGCGGTTGAAGTGATTAACCGCCGCCTGACGGGCAACAATTTCCATGTCTATTTAAAGCCGGACCGACTGGTAGACCCGGAAGCATTTGGCGTGCATGGAATCGCCGACGAATTTCTGGCGGATAAACCCACTTTCGACCAGGTTGCTGATTCGTTTATGGATTACATCCGCGGTGCAGAACTGGTCATCCATAATGCATCGTTTGATATCGGGTTTATGGACTATGAGTTCAGTAAGCTCAAGCGCGATATCCCCAAAACCAATACTTTCTGCAAAATCACGGACAGCCTTGCACTCGCGCGTAAGATGTTCCCGGGCAAGCGAAACAGTCTCGATGCACTTTGCTCACGCTACGAAATAGACAACAGTAAACGAACACTGCACGGCGCATTGCTCGATGCCCAAATCTTGTCCGATGTCTATTTGATGATGACAGGCGGACAAACTTCGCTGAAGTTTGCCATGGAAGGAGACGTTCAACAGCGTAGTGGAGACAACGGTATTCAGCGTGTTGTACGCCAGAGTTCGGGTGTACGTATCATTCGGGCCACTGATGCCGAGCTGGAAGCGCATGAGTCGCGACTTGACCTGGTGGAAAAGAAGGGTGGAAGTTGTCTGTGGCGTATATAAAAACAGCGTGAATGGATTAAAAATCACCGGTTGGGTGAAAATAGCCGCAAACGATTAGATTTATAAGAAAAAACGTTGACGGTCATGAGCACAATACGTAATATCTGCCTCGTTCCCGACGGGGAACAAAACGCGGAGCGGTAGTTCAGTCGGTTAGAATACCTGCCTGTCACGCAGGGGGTCGCGGGTTCGAGTCCCGTCCGTTCCGCCACAATCAGAAAGCCTGAATCAGAAATGATTCAGGCTTTCGTCGTTTTAAAGCTTAATCTTTCGAAACTACGACCCGTCCATTATAGCCCGCCACGTCACTGACTTTTTCAGCACGAGCCAGCCAGCGGTAACAACCTGCGCTCAGAAACGCACCGATAAACCAGCTAAAGTTTGCCACTTCATGCAATGATGGGATAAAGCTGATTGTCAGGCCAACCGCGACAGACGGCACCAGTGCCAGAATCGCTTTCGGATTGAACCCACCTTTGTACCAATAGCGGCCCTTAGAAGTGTCATCAAACAGATCGTCGACATGAATTTTGCTGCGCTTAATGATGTAGAAATCGGTCAGCAGAATGCCGAACAGGGGCCCAATGAACGATCCCAGGACATCGAGCGTGTAGTGAATCAGTTCGGGTGACTGGAACAAGTTCCACGGTGTCAGCAACACAGAACCGACAGCGGCAATCATACCGCCGGTACGGAAGCTAATTTTCTGCGGCGAACAGTTAGAAAAGTCGAATGCAGGTGAAACGAAATTTGCCACGATATTAATACCGATCGTGGCGGTAATCATGGTCAGCAAACCAATCGCCATCGCAAGGCTATTACCTACGTGGCTTACGGTTTCAATCGGGTCGGTAATCATTTTGCCAAACAGCGATTGAGTGCCTGAAACAATCACCACGGTAACAATGGAGAACAGCAAGAAGTTGAACGGCAGTCCCCAGCGGTTACCGCGACGGATTTCTTGCATACTTTTACCGTAGCGTGAGAAGTCACCGAAGTTCAGCAGCGGGCCGGAGAAATAAGAAACGACCAGTGCGATTGCGGTAAGCATCTGCCACGCTTGTTCGCCAGAAGTGAGTTGTTTGCTAGCAAGCGTAAACGAAATACCGTCAAAACCTGTCTGATACAAAATCCAACCTGCCAGAGCCATCATGACGATGTAAACCGCCGGACCGGCGATATCAATGAATCGTTTAATAGCATTCATGCCATGCCAGAACACCGCCGCCTGTAATGCCCACATAATGCCGAAGCAAACCCAACCGAGGTGGGAAAGTCCCAGGAAGTGTCCAGTAGTCATTGGGGCAAGGGATGGCCAGAATTTGAGTAATACCAACATTAAAGCGTTCGCGGCTAAATAGGTTTGTATACCGTACCAGGCGAAAGCTATCAGCCCGCGAATCACAGCAGGTATATTCGCACCGAACACGCCAAATGCCTGACGGCAAATAACCGCATAGGGCACACCCGCCATCTGGCTTGGTTTTGCGACCAGGTTCGCGCACAACTGCACAATACAGATCCCAACCAACAAGCAAAGTAACACCTGCCAACTCGCCAGCCCTAAAGTGAAGAAGCTAGCGGCAACAACATAGCCCCCCATGCTGTGTACATCGGACATCCAGAAAGAGAAAATATTGTACCAGGACCATGTCTGGTTGCGCGTTGGCGCCAGATCATCGTTACACAGGCGTAGGCTGTATCCAGCGTTGGCGCTATCGGTCATGGCAGTCGTGTTGTGTTCAATGTTTGGCATGATATCTGCTCCTATTAAAAACAGATGCTGACGGATTGTCTGTAAGCGTAATTGCAGGAAACAGGCCAGGTTTGTATTAATTGTGTACGTAATAAATTAATATTGTATACAAGGCGTGTGAGTGAGGCGGCAGCAGGAGCAAGTAATGAAGCATGATTTCAGGGCGCAAGCCCCGGCAGAACTACAGGATAAAGAAGAATTTATTTGGCAATCGCTGATGAATGCGATTGTGGAACATCAATTACCACCGGGAAGTAAATTGCCCGAAGAAGCGTTAGCGGAAGTGTTTGGTGTGAGCCGTACGGGGATCAGAAAAGTGCTAACGCGTCTTGCGACAGTGCAAATGATCACCATGGCGCCCAAACGTGGTGCATTTGTTGCCACACCGAGCGTAGAAGAGTCGAAGTCTATCTTTCAGACGCGCTCAATGATCGAGTGCGCAAATTTGGTGAACGTATTGGATCATCTTCAATCCCCGCATTTGGTCGCGCTGGAAAAGTTGATAAGACAAGAAGATGAAGCGCATCACATTGGTGATGGAGCAGCCGCCATACGTTTATCAGCCGCATTCCATATCCAGTTGCAGGCCATTTCGGGTAACCCGGTTTTAACTGAGATGGTGACAGGATTAACACAGCGATCGTCTTTAGTTATTGCTGCATGGGGAGCGCCATGGCAGCGCGGCTGCCGTTGTGTTGACCACGATAACCTGTTGGAACTGCTGCGTAAAAAAGACCTCGCTCAACTGACTCATGCGATGCAGCATCACTTTGAACATATCGTTTCCAGCCTGCATTTTGAACGCAGCGGTGAGATGGTTCCGGATTTTGCCCGCCTTTTTGGTACGCAAAGAGAGTAACGTATGGCACAGCATTTAATCCAGGTGATCAACCCGAATACGAACGTAGCGATGACGCACACGATAGCTGAAGCGGCACGCAGCGTGGCCGCGCCTACAAGTGAAATTATCGCGGTTTGCCCAGCACAAGGCGTGGAGTCTATAGAAGGACATTTTGATGAGGCGATTGCTGCCATCGGTGTTCTTGAGCAGATCAAACGTGGTAAAGAGCAGGGTGTTAGCGGCCATGTCATCGCCTGTTTCGGTGATCCGGGTTTATTGGCGGCACGTGAACTTGCCAGCGGGCCGGTTATCGGCATCGCAGAAGCGGCGATGCATGTTGCCACGCTCGTTGCTACTCGATTTTCTATTGTTACTACTCTGCCGCGAACAGTGATTATTGCGCGTCATTTGCTGCGCCAGTATGGATTCGAACATCACTGTGCCGCCCTCCATGCGATCGATTTACCTGTGCTGGCTTTAGAAGATGGCACGGGTCTTGCTCAGATGAAGGTACGCGAGCGTTGTATACAAGCTATGAAAGAAGATAACAGCGGAGCGATCGTGCTGGGTTGTGGAGGAATGGCCAATCTTGCACGGGAGCTGACTTGTGAACTGGGTATTCCTGTCATCGATGGCGTCACTGCCGCGGTGAAGATGGTGGAGTCCCTCATTGCTCTTGGACTGGGAACCAGTAAACACGGTGACCTCGCGTATCCGAATAAAAAGCCGTTATCAGGCTGTTTTGACATGCTGAGTTGATGTTCCTGGCTCGGCTCATAAGGAACCGAACCATGACAGAAGTAGCGAAAAAGAAGATCTATCACTTTACCGAGAATTACCCGCGTGACATGAAAGGTTACGCCGGTAATCCGCCACACGCCCAGTGGCCGAATAACGCCCGAGTTGCCGTGCAGTTCGTCCTCAACTTCGAAGAGGGTGGTGAGAACCACGTTCTGCATGGTGATGCCGGTTCTGAACAGTTCCTCTCAGATATCATCGGTGCCGCGAGTTTCCCCGATCGCCATATGTCGATGGATTCACTCTATGAATATGGCTCGCGCGCCGGGTTCTGGCGCATCCACAATGAGTTTCAAAAGCGCGGCCTGACTATGAGTATTTTCGGAGTCGCAATGGCTTTGGCACGCAACCCAGACATCGTGGCAGCGATAAAAGCGGCGGATTATGACGTTGTGAGCCACGGCTGGCGCTGGATCCACTATCAGAATCTGGATGAAGCAACAGAACGCCAGCATATGCATCAGGCTACTGAGATTCTGGAAGATTTGTTCGGTAGCAAACCACTTGGCTGGTATACAGGCCGCGATAGCCCGAACACCCGTCGGCTGGTGGTGGAGAACGGCAGTTTCCTGTACGACAGTGATTATTACGGCGACGATCTGCCATTCTGGAGTGAAGTCACTTGTAGCGACGGCTCCATCAAACCGCATCTGGTTGTGCCATACACCCTTGATACCAACGATATGCGCTTTGCCACCGCGCAAGGTTTTAATACCGCCGAGCAGTTTTATACCTATTTGAAAGACAGCTTTGATGTGTTGTACGAAGAAGGGGAAACGGCACCCAAAATGATGTCGATTGGTATGCATTGCCGCTTGTTGGGGCGTCCGGGGCGTTTCAGGGCGTTACAGCGTTTCCTGGACTATGTGCAACAGCATGATGACGTGTGGATTTGTCGCCGTCAGGATATTGCCGAGCACTGGATAAAAACGCATCCGTTCAAAGGATAATGCGCGTGGCGGGTGACACTGTGTAAACCCGCCGCACAATTTAGCTCATTATGCTGACATGGGCGGCAACGATACGCCAACCATAAGGGAACTTGACCCATGTTTGCATTTGGCGACCGATTTTATCGCTGTCTTCGCGAGTAAATTCAGTGCTGGCAACCGCCATATCATCGCCATAGGTGGTGATAGTCGTGTTTTGCAACAGTCGTTCTAAGCCTTGAGAAGAACGGGTATTCCTGAATGCTCTGATCTCATCAATTCCGTACAGATTTTCACTGGCGCCATAACGAACGGTGCGTGGGTCGGACCAAAATAATTCATCTAACACCGCAATATCGTTGCTGATCAACGCCTGTTCGTAGCGATAAAAAGCGTCACTCACCTCATTGACGATTGCTGGGCGATCAATATTGTCTCGCATCATAGGATTTACCTTACCTGGTGGTTTTCCCTGGTAGCATACTCTGAATTTCAAGCCGATGGGCGGCTCTCAGACAGATATCTTCACGCCAGGGGGCCGCGATGAGTTGTACGCCGATGGGACTGCCAGTTGCGGTTATCAATGGTACCGTGACAACAGGTAAGCCAAGAAAGGAAATAGGCTGCGTCAGCATTCCCATACTGGCTTTGACGGGAAGATCAGTCCCATTGATACGCATTGTTTGTTGACCGATCAACGTCGCGCTGCACGGTGTGGCGGGCGCGATAAGCAGGTCATATTGTTCGAAAAGCGGTAGAGTTTTATCGCGGAACCATGCACGAAAGCGTTGTGCCTGAGTGTACCAGGCTGATGGCGTCATAGCTCCTGCTAAAAGGCGTTCGCGGGAGTTCAGCTCAAAACGTTCAGCCTGTTCGCGTAATTCGGGTAAGTAATGATTTCCCCCTTCGGCGGCAGAGAGCAAAAAAGCCGCCGAGCGTGCTAATTCGGCTTCGGGCAATGAAATGGACTCCAGGGCTTCAAGGGTGTGAGCGACCTGGGTCACCGCTGCTTTTGCATCAGCGTCACACCAGCTATCAAAAAAACCACCCAAAACAGCGCAGCGTAAACTTCCAGATTGTTCGATTGTATGGGTCACGGGTTCAACGCTACGCACTGACTGGAAATGGTCGGAGGCATCGAATCCCTGAAGCGCGTCATAAACTCGCGCCAGGTCATCAACGTTGCGAGCAAACGGGCCGATATGATCAAGACTGGCAACGAATGGTTGGCTGCCACTGCGAGAGAGGCGACCAAAAGTCGGTTTTAGTCCTAAGACACCACACAGTGAAGCCGGAACGCGAATCGAGCCGTTGGTGTCCGAGCCAAGCGAAAAGTTCACCATTCCGGCGGCGACGGCGGCCGCAGAACCGCCAGATGAACCGCCCGCAATGCGGCTGGTATCATGTGGATTGCGGGTCGCGCCATAATAACTATTTTCTGTGGTAAAACCGTAGGCGTAAGCATCCATATTGAGCGCGCCTGAAAGCATGGCTCCGGCGGCACTCAACTGTTTGATGGCGAAGGCATCAGAACTTGCTGGGGGTTGCGAACTAAACAGCTCAGCACCAGCCAGGGTTGTCACACCTTGAATATCAAAGAGATTCTTTACCGCATAAGGAATGCCCGCCAGCGGAGGCAGCGTTTCTCCCAATGAGCGCCGTTGGTCAATGGCTTCGGCTTCTTGTAGCAAACGCTGCGAAGTCACTTCGGTAAAAGCATTAATCTCAGGGTTGGACTGTTCTATTTTTGCAAGCGTAAGCTGAGCCAGTTCCCGAGCTGAAAACTTGCCTTGGGCTAATCCTTGCTGAATTTCGCTAATGGAAAGGGTACTCATAGTTTATAAATCCCGGCGACTTCCTGACGTTGTGGTAACGGAAACTCCATTAGCGGTTCAGCCAGCGCAGCCATGCGTGTCAGTTGTACTTCCAGCTCACTACGACGTGCATCATCAAGCGGAACGTTGAGAAGCTGCTCCATTAACTGGATATAAGTGGGCCAGTCGATATTTTTTGATGTCATTTTTTGTTCCTTAGAATCCAGCGGCACTGCCGTTGCTGCGCGGGTCGTAAGCTCCTTCAAGCATACCGTTGGTATGTCGAACAATAGCGCCCGCATGACCTACGGCTTCGCTAAAATCTGGCAGTGATTCAACGTCATGGCCTAACTCACGTAGAGTTTCGAATGTTTCTGGGCTAAATCTGGCTTCTAATTTCAGGCTGTCTGAGGATTGCCCCCATGTACGGCCAAGCAGCCACCGCGGTGCGGTAACGGCCTCTTGCAGCGGTACTCCCTGAATCACATGGCGAGTAAAAATGGCTGCCTGAGTTTGAGGTTGTCCGTCGCCACCCATCGAGCCATAAACCATGGTTCTTCCATCCGCAAGACGCGCTGCTGCCGGATTCAGGGTATGGAACGGTTGTTTGCCTGGGGAGAGACTTAACAGGCTATCGGGTTTTAGACTGAAAGCCGCGCCACGGTTTTGCCACAGAACTCCGCTCTTAGGTAGCACGACGCCGCTGCCGAACTCATGATAAATGCTTTGAATAAATGAAACGGCCAGTCCGCTGCTGTCAATCACCCCCATCCAGACAGTATCACCTGGGCCTTTTCCGGTACCCCAGTCGGCGGCTTTCGTGTCGTCAATTTCTGCGGCAAGGGCCGCGAGTGGCTGAGGGTCTAACAAACTTTGTATGGAAGTGGTGATATGACGCGGGTCGGTAATGTATTTGTCGCGCAACACAAACGCTTTTTTTGTGGCTTCTACGATTCGGTGAATGGTTTGGGCTTCATTGGCTTGTGCCATTTCTAAATGCTCGGTGATCCCCAAAATCGCCAGTGAAACCAAGCCTTGGGTTGGCGGAGTCATGTTAAAAATCTCGCCGTGCTGGTGGCTCAGCCGTAGAGGAATCCTGCGTTTAGCACGCTGGGCGGCGAGATCCTGTCGTGTTATCGGCATTCCTGAATCAGCAAGTTCTTCGGCGATGACCGCCGCTAAAGGCCCGCGATAGAAGCTATCCAGCCCTTCAACGGTCAGGCGTGCCAGCGTTTCAGCAAGCCTGGGTTGGGTAAAGCGACTGCCGGCCCGAGGGATTTCCCCTCTGTGCAGAAAAGTTTCGGCAAAGCCTGGTATGTTGACCAGTTCGTCATATTTACTATGTGTTGCCAGAGCTTGAGATTCTGTCACCGGAATGCCATCTGCCGCGTAGCGAATGGCATCGGCCAATAAACGCGAGAGCGGCAATTGCCCACCGCCAAGCTGTACCGCAATCTTTAACGCTTCATCCCACCCACTGAGTGTGCCGGGTACTGTCAACGCAGCTTTCGGGCCGCGATGCGGGATAGATTTCTCGCCGACGTAAAAGTCGAGTGAAGCCAGGGAACCCGCAGCACCGCTGGCATCAATCGCAATAGGTTCACCTTCTGGCGGCACAATCAACCAGAAACCATCACCGCCAATCCCATTCATGTGGGGATAAACCACGGCGATGGTGGCTGCTGCTGCGACCATCGCCTCGATGGCGTCACCACCATGGCGCAGTACGGATAAAGCGGTTTCACTCGCCAAATGGTGCGGTGTAACCGCCATACCGGAAGGAGCCATATTGCTTTGCATCATCGTATTTATCTCTCTGAACGGAAGCAGGGATGATATTTAAGCAAAAGATGTTCCAGGTTGACGCGATTAGTTTCATTGTGCCAGGCTCGAGTGAAACAAAAGTTACAGAGGCCACAATGAAACAATTAGATGAGCGATTGAGAGCGACGTACGAACAGCTTTCACCACAAGAACAAAGAGTTGCTGC
>DATERH010000207.1:0-5678 GCA_035271785.1 Buttiauxella sp. | reverse complement strand
GAATGTCCTGCACAGATAACTGGAACATGGTTCTCCTCTCCTGCTGAATTGAAACGATTCAGCTGCAATGAGAAAAAATGCGCCATCCCACTCCTGATACAAAATAAGACGACGCTGAAACGTTTCAAGTAGTGTGCATATCCACCAGGAATCAGGCAAGTGATGTTGATATTTCGTTACTGAAATTTAGAGGTTCCGCACATTTCCCTCAAACCTGAACGTAAAAGCTGAACGAGTTAAAGCAGATTTATCCAATGGAGCCTTACTCTTTAATAAGTATGGTGGTAGTTTCATAAAAAGCTAAACCTGAAACCTTCTGTCATGAGTTTGTGGGAAGCTTGAACGTTAAGAGCGCTTTTCGTGCTGCCTTTGATTTGAACAACTGTTTATTTACTGACTAGACGCGTAAACTCCGCGCGTTCATTGATTAGCGACGCCAAGAGCATGCAAAACTCCCCCATAGCAGCAACCCGTAAGCCCCTTGATTTAACGTCTTCTGCCTTTCTGATTGTCGCTTTCTTAACCGGGATCGCGGGTGCATTACAAACCCCCACGCTAAGCCTGTTTCTGACTGAAGAAATTCATGCCCGCCCAGCGATGGTCGGTTTCTTTTTCACCGGTAGCGCAATCATTGGTATTTTGGTCAGCCAGTTTCTTGCGGGTCGCTCAGACCGGAAAGGTGATAGAAAAGCGCTTATTTTTGTCTGCTGTTTATTGGGCGCACTCGCATGCTTGCTGTTTGCCTGGAATCGTAACTATTTTGTGTTGCTGTTCGTCGGGGTTTTCCTCAGTAGTTTTGGCTCAACCGCTAACCCACAAATGTTTGCCCTGGCGCGCGAACACGCCGAGCGTACCGGTCGCGAGGCGGTGATGTTCAGCTCGATTCTGCGTGCGCAGGTATCGCTTGCCTGGGTGATTGGCCCACCTATCGCCTACGCTTTGGCGCTGGGTTTTGGCTTTACTACCATGTACCTGTGCGCCGCACTGGCGTTTGTGGTTTGCAGTGTGATGGTGCGGTTGTTGTTACCGTCGATGCGAAAAGAGGGGGTAGCGAAGACCACCACGCTGGAAGCACCCCGCCGCAACCGTCGTGACGCGCTGCTGCTGTTTATCGCCTGCACCATGATGTGGGGCTGTAACAGCCTCTACATCATTAATATGCCGCTTTACATCATTCATGAATTACATCTGCCGGAAAAACTGGCGGGCGTGATGATGGGGACGGCTGCAGGTCTTGAGATCCCAACGATGCTTATCGCCGGTTACTACGCCAAACGCTTTGGCAAGCGCTTCCTGATGCGTATTGCGGTGGTCGCGGGTTTGTTGTTCTACATTGGGATGCTGACGCTGCATAACGAATTTGTGCTGCTGGGGTTGCAACTGCTGAACGCGATTTTCATCGGGATTTTGGCAGGTATCGGCATGCTCTATTTTCAGGATTTAATGCCAGGTCAGGCAGGGGCTGCAACCACGTTGTATACCAATACCACGCGTGTCGGCTGGATTATCGCGGGGTCGATGGCCGGTGTTGTGGCTGAAATCTGGGATTACCAGACCGTGTTTTATATTGCGTTAGGGATGATAGCCATCACCGCTTACTGCATGGTGAAAATCAAAGATATCTAAGGAGCTCGCCGCTTCGAGTCAGAAAATCATCCTGGATGCTGCCGGGCAGCCATACTCTGCTTCTGGTAATGAGCAAAATTCTATTTATTTACAGTAACGCTGTTGGCGATAAAACTTCACAGAGGCGCTTATTACGTTGTCAATAAATCGGAATCACGACTTTTTCCATTTAGTCTGATATCTCTGCAATCAGTCAATTTAGTTCAAAAATGAAATCATTCATTTATTGTGGTAAATAACCCCCCCTTCCCTGGGTGACAATTGACATATATTACAAATAGTTAATCAGGGATAAACGTCATACTTCTGTAAACCCGTTCACTTTATTTGTTAACTTATTTCCTTAACATAAGAGGATTGGAAATTTCCTCAGTATGAGGTGTCAAAATATTTCAAGTTTATGGCAGCCAAACCGATAACCCTTATTAGGTATATGGTTAAATATTATTTCAGGAACATTAACTGATTTAAGGTCTGAGGTGAGCATGTCCATAACACAACGTTTATATTTAACGTTTTCCTTACTATCCTTGGCATTATGTGTACTGGTGTTTACTTCCCTGAATACCCTTTCGGGATTCCAGACGCGTTTCGAGTACGTACAGGTTAACGCGATACCCAGCATTAAAGACCTTAATCAATCGATTAAATATTCAAGTGATTTAGGTTTATATCTCTATCGCCATCAGAGCATTACAGACGAAGCAATGCTTCCAGCTTCGGAAAAAAAGATTTATGAAACACTGGATAAGTTAAAGTCACTTACTGATTATTATATGAAAAATAATATTTCCAGTGAAAATGATCGCCAACTGACAGAACTATCTTATAAAAATATTGAGGCGGTACGTCAGGCTTTGCCTGAATTTTTAAGTGCCACCCGCGATCACAATGCCACGACTTCGCTTGCTTTACTTCAGGGCTCCACCGGAGTTGGCACTGCTGAAAGGAAAATGGCTAGTGATTTTGACAAACAAATTGATCTCAATATTGAAATTGGCAACAGTCTCCGGGAACAAAACCAGAAAATTTATGCCTCCACGATCTGGATGTTTTCAGGCGGGGCCGCGCTGGTCATCCTCATCCTGGGCTTTTATGCGATTAAAACCATATCCGGCATAAGAAAGAGTCTTAAAGGTATCGAAAATACCATGTCTGAGGTCAGCAGCAGTCTTGACCTTACCCGCTTTGCCGATGCTTCCCGCGGGGATGAAATTGGCAAAATGGCACAGGAATTTAATAAATTACTGACGAGTTTTTCTGGCACACTGACTTCTGTCAATGGATCTGCGCTTTCAGTGAGCACGGGTTCCTCTCAGATAGCAGCCGGTAATGAAGACCTTTCTGCACGCACGGAAGAACAGGCGGCTTCTCTCGAACAGACATCGGCAAGTATGTTGGCACTCAGTGACACGGTTAAACACAATGCGGAGAGTGCGCATGAAGCCAGTAAGCTGGCTAATACGGCCAATAGCATGTCAGTTGAAAATGGTGAGTCCGTGAACACCATGCTGCACACCATGGAAGATATCCGACACAGCTCCAGTAAAATTGCTGATATCACCGGGCTTATCGAAGGTATTGCCTTCCAGACCAATATATTGGCGCTTAACGCGGCGGTTGAAGCGGCCCGGGCTGGCGAGTATGGCCGTGGTTTTGCTGTCGTCGCAACAGAAGTCCGCAATCTTGCCCAACGCTCATCTTCTGCGGCGCGTGATATTAAAAACCTGATTGGAACCTCCGTTGACCAGATTGCCAGTGGCGCACTTCAGGCCGAAAAGGTCAGGGATAATTCAGAGAGAGTCAGAGATTCTGTTCAACAGGTCGCTGACCTGGTCGGCGAGATTGCTGCCGCCACCGCTGAACAAAGCAAAGGGATAGAGCAAGTTCATCAGGCCATTGGTCAGATGGATGAGGTGACCCAGCAAAACGCCGCTCTGGTGGAAGAGGCATCATCTGCATCCCGGTCATTACATGAGCAGGCAGAAGTGCTCACCAGGCTAGTATCAACATTTAAGTTAGACAGTGTGCCGGCTGGGCGTGTTTTGCCACAAGCGGTCATTAAAAAAAATCCGGTACAAACCGTCAGGCACAATGAGACATCCGCATTATCAGAAGGAAACTGGGAAAGTTTTTAGCTGATTGAGGTCTGAAATTTATGGGGATGTAAATGCCGTTTCGAGTCTTATAGGCATGTCAATTTAAAGTCCGGCTCGAAAGCACCATTGCCGTTAGCCTGCTGTGTATCGTGCTGGGGTATATCGTCACGCTCTCGCAGACCGTCTCAAATACTACGCAAGCGGCCAGGACTCGCTTGCAGCATGGCTCTCACCGCAAGACTATAGCCTGATTGAGGTTTGCCGGATGTTCATTCATGCCTTCCGGCACAACCCCATTGAGCTGGTGCGGGAGTGGCTGGTGAGGTCACGGACAGGCTGTTTGCCGAACGACACAATATGGGAGTGTTAATCGCTATCAATGATTTCGGTACCGGTAATTCCAGCCCCAGATATCTACATGGCTATTTTAATGGCAGACCGATGCCGATGACGGAGTTTGCCAGTCAGTACCTCTTGCAGCCAGATGCAGGTCAGGCGGTTTTAGAAATACGAGAGGAGTTTGTGTTAGCCGATTAACGTAATGAATCAGAAAGATTATATTGGGACAAACTCTAAAACTGTGACCAATTTTTGTTGACCACTTCATTTAAGACATCAAACATCTCGCCAGAATGTTAAGGCGCAGTATCCGCTTCCAGTTTAATCAGGTAAGTCATCGCAGCATCACGATGTGTAAAACACATTTCACGGCTGGCTTGTAGGTTCGCACAAACTTTGGGACGCAATGGAGATTTGAAGATCTTGCACATGAAATTATCCGCAAGTTGGACACATCTTGTGTTTGCAGGTTTTCCTGAAGGCATCCCCGGGATCGGGCTTGAAATCGAAGGGGCAATACAGCAAGCCCCACAGTCGGTACGACAGTCCATCTGCAATGCTCCGGTGTGCTGACAAGGATCTGGACTGTAGCAATAGTAATGCGGCTTTACTATGCCATTTCTACCCACTCAGTGATTAAATCCGCTTGCCTGAAAGACGCCCCGCGAGTAATTTGACGCAATATTTTCGCCCCTCAATTTTTTACAGGAAACATCGATGGCAAGAGCTAACGAAGTCAAAAAAGGTATGGTACTGAATTACAACGGCAAACTGCTGATTGTTAAAGATATTGATATTCAGGCACCGAGTGCGCGCGGCGCAGCAACGCTTTATAAAATGCGTTTTTCTGATGTCCGTACTGGCCAGAAAGTTGAAGAGCGCTTCAAAGGTGACGATATTGTCGACACCATTACTTTGACTCGCCGTTTCGTTGATTTCTCTTACATCGACGGTAACGAGTACGTGTTCATGGATAAAGAAGATTACACCCCGTATATCTTCACCAAAGATCAGATTGAAGACGAGTTGCAGTTCATTCCTGAAGGCGGCATGCCAGACATGCAGGTTCTAACCTGGGATGGCCAATTGCTGGCGCTGGAATTGCCACAGACTGTGGATCTGGAAATTGTTGAAACTGCACCTGGCATCAAAGGCGCGTCAGCAAGCTCCCGTACTAAGCCTGCAACCATGTCGACTGGCCTGGTGATTCAGGTTCCAGAATATATGGTGACGGGTGAGAAGATCCGCATTCATATCGCTGAAAAACGTTCTATGGGCCGCGCTGACTAATTGCTGCTAAGAATATAAAAACGCACCTTCTGGCTAACACCGTTCACTTAAGCCAATGAATGAGGGGAAACACCGGGATTTGGTTCCCGGAGGGACGTCAAACCCGGTGTTTCCCCGAATATCTCGTTCTTAAACTAACGTTGTTAGCCTTCTGGTGCGTTTTTTATTGGCTGTTTTAGCTTACTTCAGCAAATCCGGGAACATTGTCTGTTTCAGAGCCAGTTCCACGCCACGTACTTCTGCCAGACCTTTCAGACGACCAATCGCTGAATAACCTGGGTTGGTTTTCTTGTGCAGATCGTCAAGCATCTGGTGGCCGTGGTC
>DATERH010000206.1:0-9869 GCA_035271785.1 Buttiauxella sp. | reverse complement strand
CTGGCATTTGAGCCTATCATTCCGCTGGGCTTGTTCCGTGACCGCACCTTCTTATTGAGCTGCCTGATAGGTTTTATTATCGGCATGTCGTTGTTTGGTTCGATGACGTTCTTGCCGCTGTATTTGCAGGTAGTGAAGTCGTCTACGCCGACCGAAGCGGGGATCCAGTTACTGCCGTTAATGGGCGGGTTGATGCTGACCTCGATTATCAGTGGTCGCATCATCAGCAAGATAGGGCGCTATCGCATCTTCCCGATACTCGGCACATTTATGACGTTTATCGCCATGCTGTTGCTTGGCACGCTTAAAATCGACTCACCTATTCACACGTTGTATCTCTACATCGCGTTATTAGGCTTCGGCCTCGGTATGGTGATGCAGGTTTTGGTGCTCGCCGTGCAAAATAGCGTTGAGCAAAAAATGATTGGTGTTGCGACCTCCAGTGCCACGTTGTTCCGCCAGATTGGTGGCTCTATTGGCGTGGCGGCGTTCGGGGCGATCTTTACCAATGTGCTGCAAAGCAAACTTACCGAACTGATCCCACCTGATACACAGTTGCCGCGCCAACTGGGGGCGAAAGCGGTGCATGAACTTCCGGCAGCGCTGCAAAATGATTATCTGCAAGCCTTTGGCTCAGCATTGCACTCGGTGTACCTGATTTCTGCCGGGGTAGTGGTGTTCGCTTTCTTACTGTCATTGCTGATGAAGGATGTGCCGCTGCGCAAATAATTCCGGTTGGATAATTGAGTGAATCAAACACCCGCGCAACGGGCATATCTCAATTATCCCGGAAACGAAGTCATCCCCCTAATCATCCTACTATTCATCCCACCATTCATATCAATATTCACCCCACTTATGAACATTATTCATAATGGCTATGCTTTTTATGGTGATTATCTCTAAGTTCAGTACCGCTATGATAAACCCATCTTCTTTTGTCCAGATGGAATGCAATGATTGACTCTCAAGCCCGCGTACAGACAGCCGTGAACAACACCTCCAGTCTTACTTTTGTTATTATTCTCAGTGCGTTAATGGCGGTCACTTCGCTCTCGACCGATATCTATTTACCCGCCATGCCGGTCATGGCGAAAGAGTTGCATGGTGATGCGGAATTGACCATCACCGGATTTTTAATTGGCTTTTGTATTGCTCAATTGATTTGGGGACCGTTAAGCGACCACTTTGGCCGCCGCAAACCGCTGTTTATCGGCATGACACTGTTCATCATCGGCTCGGTAGGTTGCGCATTTTCCACTGATATGACGCAGATTGTTTTTTGGCGAGTCTTCCAGGCACTCGGCGCGTGTACTGGCCCGATGCTGGCGCGCGCGATGATTCGTGACCTGTTTAGCCGAACCCGTGCCGCACAAATGCTGTCGACGCTGATGATTATCATGGCTGTTGCGCCTATTGCCGGGCCATTGCTGGGCGGGCAGTTGATCAAATTCACCTCCTGGCATGCCATTTTTTGGCTGCTGGTGGTGATCGGCGCGTGCATGTTTATTTCACTATTTTGGTTGCCGGAAACACTTCCGGAAGACAAACGCGTGAAAGCCTCGCTGCCGCAAGCTTTTCGTCATTACCAGACATTATTGGGCAATAAAAAATACATGCGTTTTACGTTGTGCCTGATGTTTTATTACGTCGCAGCGTATGCGTTTATTACTGGATCTCCTTTTGTTTACATCAGCTATTTTGGTGTTGCGCCACAGTACTATGGCTGGTTATTTGCGCTAAATATTGTCGGGCTGGTGGGCATGAGCGTGGTTAACCGTCGCCTGGTGCACCGTTATTCGCTAGAGATTTTGCTTAAAGTGGCGACGTTAGTTGCAGCAACCGCTGCACTATTACTGGCTGTGGCAGCAAAACTTGAAATGGGTGGGTTGATTTTGATTGTCGCGTCGGTGTTTGTCTTTTTTTCGATGAACGGCATTATCGCGGCAACGTCCACTGCGGCGGCACTCGACGCAGTACCCAATGTGGCAGGCTCAGCATCGGCATTAATGGGGTCACTACAATATGGCAGTGGGATAATCTCTTCTTTATTGCTGGCGTTAATGAGTGACGGCACACCGTGGACAATGGCCTGGATAATCGCCGTGTTTACCGTGGCCAGTGCAGTCATGGCACTGACCACGCGAGTCACAACGCAAAACGCTTAGATATTTTTGTCAAAGAAGGTATCGAGCTTACTGGTGGCCTGGTCGACAATTCGGGGAACCCAATAAGTTTCGATATGCGTGGCACCATCAGTAAAGCGCGTATGGAAGAGGGCATCAATATTCTCGATTTCGAGCTCAGCCATGACGAAGTGATGAAAATCACCACCATGGATACCGCCACTAGTGCCTTCTTATTCGGAATAACGCAACGCATCGATAAGCAGCGCAAAAGCGGGGGGATGTTGCTTTCTGCTGGGGTAATAAAGGTAATAGCCTGGAAAGGTCGGGCTCCAGTCTGCAAGAACCTGCACCAATTCCCCTGATTTCAACTCGTCCTGAACCATATCATCAGGGACGCAGGCCAATCCGAATCCGGACAGTACGGCGTCTATCCTTTCGGAAAGAAGATTAAAAGTCAGCTGCCCTTCGACACGCACGCGCAGTGGCTTACCGTCTTTTTCAAACTCCCAATGATACAACCCGCCAGCCGTGGGTAAGCGCATGTTAATACAGCGATGGTTTTGTAATTCATGTGGTGTTTGTGGCACCCCATGTGAGTGCAAATACTCCGGAGAACTCACTACCAGCATGCGCAGGTCCGGCCCGATTCTCACCGCCACCATGTCTTTATCAACACTTTCACCCAGGCGGATCCCGGCATCGAAACGGCCTTCAACAATGTTCACAAAACCGTTATCGACCACCAGCTCGACATTAATGTCCGGGTACTGTTTGAGGAACGGTTTGAGCTTCGGCCAGAGCAGTTTACGGGCCGAATGTTCCCCCGCAGAAAGCTTAATATTGCCTGATGCGCTGCCATTTAATTGCAGAATGCTTTCCAGTTCGCTCTCAAGATCCGCAAGGCGAGGCTCAAGGCTTGCGATGAGCCGTTCACCGATTTCAGTGGGGGCAACACTGCGGGTAGTGCGGGTCAGAAGCCTGACGTTTAACCGTTCTTCCAGGGCTTTCACGGCATGGCTTAATGCTGATTGTGAAACGCCCAGCTTCCCCGCTGCTTTGGTGAAACTCTTCTCCCTGGCAACGACGAGGAACATCTGGAGTTCATTGAAGTTTTCTTTAAGCATTGCGGTTCCTTGAGCGAGTCACGTTACCAGATATAACCCACTGCAAGCATTGCATACACTTCCCCGCTGTGCTGAACGATAGGGCTGTCTGCGATATCTTTGTCATATAATTCGTAGTTGGCGGCAAACATCCCCACCCAATTAGGACTAAAGCGATAAGTGGTAATGACGGCGGCCATCGGTGAGAAGGTGGTTCCGGTATCCCATTCCGGGCGACTCGCTGTGGCTTCGCTTTGCGAAACCCCGCCAAAGTAATAGTTCGCCATTTTATCGCTGCGGATCATTAACCCCATGCCCGGCATAACCAGCAACGGCCCTTTAATGATTGGGAAGTCGGCCCACAGTAGCAACTCCTGGCCATTGCTGCGGCCGGTCACATCAGAGCTAAATCGTGCAGTCAGCAACGCATAAGGTGTAATCAGCGTTCCGCCTGCACCTGCTTCAAACTGTGACTTGCGTTTATGCATACCATCAAAGGCATCTTCATCATCAGGATCAAGATTACCAAAACGATATCTGCCGTAAGCGTAGGCTGCGAAGGTATCGTCAACATGAAAGTAATAACGAGCACGATCGCCCAGATACATGAACTGATCGCCAAAATAGAGCGCACCGGGGACGACATAATTCTCATCTTTTTGCGCTTCATAGCGGGCGCTGCCGTGAATCACGGTCCCCCCCAACACCAGGCCTTTAGGGATTGGGCTAGTGTCGTTATCTTCTGAGAACAGCTGTAAAGAACCGAGATCAACTTCGGCGTGTGCGGGGACACTGAGCAATAGTAAAGGGCAAAGTACACAAGCAAAATAGCGATAAAGTCTCATCGGTTATCCCCGAGGTGGTAAGCGCGTCGATTATTTTCTTTCTTGCCACAATGTCCGTCCCGTTCTAATGATTGCTGATGATTTCATTATGTTTATGACGGTTCTTCTACCAGGCGAGCTATTTGCTTAGTTTAGCCTAACGGCTCAAGAGATAACGAAAATATTTATACTGGAATCAATGTCATGAAACCCAAAAGAGAACACCATCGGTTGTGACCGCACCTGAACCCTGAAATGCATAAAGCCCGATGCTGCACAGTGCAGACCGGGCTTTTTTATCACCAAAATAAAGCGGTTAAATACTGTTTCTTTGCGCCATTTTTTTCATTGGAATCAATGAAATGACAAAGGCACCCAATACCAGGAACCCGGCAACCATATAAATACCCGCGTTGAAATTACCCGTGACATCTTTCATCCAGCCCATTAACAATGGCCCCAACGCTGCACCTGTCATGCCGGTGGCGTTGATCACCGCAATGCCAAGGGCGCGGGCTTGCAAAGAGATGGATTGATCAGGTGTGGTCCAGAAAATGACCATCGCGGCAAAAGCACCCGCTGAGGCCATCACAATCCCGGTAAATTGCAGCATCGGGTTGGTGCTTGATGCCGTTAATATCCAGCCTGCGGCGGCAAACAGATACGGTAACAGGGTATGAAGTTTACGTTCATTAAAGCGGTCAGAACGCTTACTCCACCAAACCATCCCGATAATGGTACAAATTTGCGGGATAGCGCTGAGTAAACCAATGGTGATGTTATTACTTTGCTCATTAAAACTACGCAGGATAAGCGGCGTCCAGACACTCAATGCGCTTAAGGTGTTGGTGAGGCAAAAATAGGCCAGCGTATAAAGCATAATGACCGGCGTAAATAATTCTCGCAGCATGCTGCGATGGGACGTCGGGCCAATATTGGCACTGTGTAGTGACTTCGGAATATTCAGCTTATCGGCTTCCATCATCTCGTTCAGACAAGCTTTATCGTCGTCGGTTAGCCATTTGGCTTTCGCCGGTGAATCATCGAGCCAGAACCACACAACCAGCCCTAACAGTACCGACGGGAAGCCTTCGAGCAGGAATAGCCATTGCCAGCCTTTAATATTGAGCAGGCCATCCATGTTGAGGATATAACCGGAAGCGAGTGAACCCAATGCCATGGTGACGGGCATAGCAATCATGAATAACGCATTCGCCCGTGCGCGATATTGGGCCGGGAACCAGTAGGTTAAATAGAGCAACAAACCCGGTAAGAACCCGGCTTCAGCAATCCCTACCAGCATACGCAAAACGTAAAGACTCCCCGGGCCGGTGGCAAACATCGTCGCGGTGGAAGCAATCCCCCAAACCACCATCAAAACAGCAATCCAACGCCGTGCGCCGACAATGCTCAGCATGACGTTACTCGGCACACCGCAGATAACATACATCACATAAAACAATGTGGTCGCCAGGCCAAACATGGTGCTGGTAAGACCCAAATCTTTACCCATGGTCAAACCGGCAAAGCCAATATTGATGCGGTCCAGATACGAAAAAACAAACAGCACAAACAAGAAGATAATCAATCGACGAAATAACTTTTTAATCACCGCTTGTTGCCGTGGATCCAGCGGTATGTCGGTGGCCGATGGTGGGGCCAAAACTTCGGAGCGAGCCTGTTCCAGAGAAGGGTTTTCGTTCATTAAGAGCTCCAAATTACCCATCACACTTCAAGTTGCAGATGCGTTAGCTGCATTCACTCACCCGAATCACTGACTAAAGTAAGCTCATCGGGATTCGCTCAATTGCCGCCTTCCTGCAACTCGAATTGTTTTGGGTACGTTAGTATTGTGAGTTTGTAGATCGAGTACTGCCGTCCCAGCCAACGCAAAAACCTGCGCTAACGTATAGGAAAGAGGGGGAATGAATGTCAATGCAATGTTTGATAAATGATACGTAAATGTTAATTACGTGGCATTTTTGAATCATTAAGTGTGCGGTAATCGCCCAAAAACCGGGATTGCGCATCGGCTATGCCCGAAGCGCTATAGCCGCCAGGGTTTAGCTGGTATATACCCGTCATACTTCAAGTTGTGGGTGCGTTGGCCACGTTTGCTCGCCCAAATCACTGACTACAGTAAGCTCATCGGGACTCTCTCTCTTGCCGCCTTCACACAACTCGAATTATTCTGGGTATAATCGCTAAATCTAAGATTTTTTCGCTAAGGAACTTCATGAGTAACCTAAAAAAAACGCCGGATGTTCAGCCTGCGAATACCGATTTTCACCGTGAAGAGTTCCCGTTTTTCTGGATAGTCAACGTCTACTCCCGCTACACCCAAATCATGGAAATTACGCTGAAAAAGGCGCAACTGGACGTTTCCGGGTTTCGTGTCTTGATGGTGACACATCAGTACGGTAAGGCCAGCATTTCGCAAATCTCGGAATACGCCATGGTCAAAATGCCCACCGTGACCAAAATTGTGGGCCGCCTGCGCGACGAGGGTTTGGTTACCACTGCCAGCAGTGAACAAGATGCCCGAGTCACCGAGGTGATGTTAACCGCTGTTGGGCAAGAAAAAGTCGAAGAAGCTTACCGTCTGGCAGGCAAAGTATTTGAGAAAGGCTTTAAGGGCATGAGCGCTTCACAGGTGGAAAAAATGAACCTTTCACTGAGAAAAGTTCTGGATAACCTCAACGAACTCTGACCAAATCGACAGAATGACAAATTTGTGATCGCGTTAAACCTTTCATCCAACCCGCTGTAAAATAAATGTTTTTTATCTATTTGTCGTCCTGATTTCTCATGACGACTTTTTTGTCTGCAAGCGATTTTTCCTTATTAATTCATCAGCATAAATCCATTTCCGTTTGTTAATTTCAGTTAACCACATGTTAACGTATCGTAAAATTTACGTGAATTATTACTTGAATTTTCATCTAAATATTCCATGATTGATTAATCTTCACTCAGAACGAAAAGGCAGCGATGACTGCTTGTGTAATGTGATTCGCATTATCTGATTAAGGTGTTAATTATGAAGCGTATTCGTGAGAGTAATGGTTACGTTGAGCAGTTTGTCCTCGGTGAGGGTGAACTCCGCTTTGCGGTAAAAGACACGCTGGATATCGCCGGTTACCGCACTCGTGCCGGGTGTCCGGCGCTCGCGGCAGCCCCGGTTGCCCGGCAGCATGCCAGCGTCGTTGAGACGTTACTCGGCAAGCGCTGTGTGCTGACGGGTAAAACCACGCTGCATGAATTGGCATTCGGCGTGACAGGCATTAACGCCTGGAGTGGAACACCGGTTAATCCGAACTTCCCATCGTTAATTCCAGGTGGTTCATCAAGTGGTTCCGCCGCGGTGGTGGCATCGGGCGACGTCGATTTTTCGCTGGGGACCGATACGGGTGGCTCGGTACGGATGCCAGCAGCCTGTTGCGGGATCCTCGGATTAAAACCTGGTTTCGGCGTTCTCAGCCGCAAAGGGGTTTTACCGGCGCACAGCTCGCTGGATTGCGTCGGCATTTTTGCCCGCAACGCCACGGTGCTGCGCCAGGTTGCCACTCATCTTTCGATTCCCGTGGGTGAGCCAATAACCGCGTTGCCGGAAGTGGCCTTTGTCCGGGCGGCATTGCCTGAAATTGACGCGCTTATCCTCAAGTTTCTGGAACAATTAGGTATTCACCCACGCCACTCAACACTGCCAATGCTTGCCGATGCACACCGCGCAGGGCTTGCGATTATCAGCTACGAAAACTGGCAGGCGTTTAGTCCACTGCTGAGCAGTGACGCGGTTTCGCCAGATGTGGCGAGTCGTATTCGCGCGGGTAACGATGTTGATCCTGCCTCGCTCGCGGATGCCGAACGTGTCCGCCACCAGTTCACCGAGCAGGTTGATGCGTTACTTGAACATACCCCTTTACTGGCACTGGCAACCTTACCGGAGCTGCCTCCTACGCTACAAGAAGCCGAAGACTCACTCAGTGTGGTCAATCTGACTCGCCTGGTGCGGCCTTTCAATCTCAGTGGGCACCCGGCACTGACGTTGCCTGTGGGTGAACTGCATGGCCGCCCGGTTGCATTACAACTGGTTGCGGGCAAAGGGCGAGATGGCTTGTTGATTCAAGCTGCGCAGTGGCTAGAACAGCGACGACGCCACTAAGCGCACCCTTTTCGACCGTCATTACCTTTTACAGATAACTCAATGAGTTCCACTCATTGCGGCATCGTGCAGCCTCAGCCTGCTGAAAACACTATTTGGGAGTTCGCCATGTCTGTCGTAAACGTCCGTGAAGAGCTTGTTCCGCTACTGAGTGAAGTGACGACACGTAGCGTCGATTTTGAGCATCAGCGCCATATTTCTGAAGACATCATTACTCGTTTTAAACAAGTGGGGGTTTATCGCGCGCTGGTGCCGAAAATTTACGGCAGTGATGAATGTTCTCCAGCCCAGTTTTGCGAACTCATTGAGCAGATTGCAACGGCCGATGGTTCGGCGGGTTGGGTGGCAAGTTTTGGCATGAGCCCGTTCTATCTCGGGGCTTTACCGCTGGACACACTCAAAGAGTTATACCGCAACGGGCCAGATGTGGTGTTTGCCGGAGGTATTTACCCGACGCACAAAGCGATGCAGGCCGATGGCGGTTATCGGGTGAGTGGACGCTGGAGTTTTGCCAGCGGCAGCATGGGGGCATCGGTCTTTGGTGTCGGTATCCAGCCTGATGAGGAAAAAGCCCTGCCGCGTATGGCGGTACTGCCACGGGAATATGTGCAGATTGACCCGGTCTGGGACACTGTTGGGCTGGCTGGAACCGGCAGCCACGACCTGCTGGTTAACGACGCCTTTGTCCCGCAGGAGTGGACCTTTATTCGCGGCGGCGCACTGAATCTGGAAGGGGCGTTGTATCGCTATCCGGTGCTTTCTCTCGCCACTCAAGTGCTGTCGGTGGTGGCACTAGGTGTAGCACGGGCAGCACTCAATGAAATCTATCATATCGCGCATCGCCAGCAGTCGGTCACTGGCGCACCTAAGCTCGCCGAAAGGCCGCAGGCACAGATGCAAATTGCCCGTTGCGAAGCCGATCTGCGCTCGGCGCGTGCCTGGTTCTACGAGGCGATTGACGAGGTTTGGCAGAGTTTGTTGGCGGGTGATACGGCCAATCAGGAACAAATCAACGCCTTACGACTTTCTTCCACACACGTCACCCGTGTGGCGGCAGAAGTGGCACGCCAGGCACTCACACTCAATGGCATGGGCGGCGTCACCATGACCAGCCCATTACAGCGTTATGTGCGCGACACCATGGTGATTACCCAACACGCCTTTATGGGCGACCTCTCTTATCTCAACGCCGGTACGGTGTTTTTCGGTGGCAAACCGCTACCGGGTTACCTGTGATTTTTTTCTAAAGGAGCAACAGATGAGCCAGACAAACAAATTACGTGTGCTGTTTTGCATTGGGGTTAATCAGAACTTTTTCGATGCCAGCCCGGTTGAAGCAAAACAAGTGTGGGGCGCTTTTGGCGTGATGATGAAAGGGGTTGAAGAAACGCCGGGGATTCGGGTTATCGGCAATATGGATGATGACCAACTGATGGTTGGCCCGTCGACCACCGCGCCATGGACCACTTACATCCTGGCAGATGCTGACGCGCTGGAAAACGTCGCGGCGGTGTGCAACTTGTTCCGCACCACACCGGTGGGTGATAGCGGCAGCAAATTGTGGAAGTACTGCAAAATCGAAGCGCGCGTTGGGCGCGAGCTGATTATTCAGGGCTAACGGAGTCGATGATGAACTCACAGGACGCGC
>DATERH010000205.1:0-14936 GCA_035271785.1 Buttiauxella sp. | reverse complement strand
AGTAAGCAGTGGCATATAAAAAGGCATATAACAGAGGGTTGATAACATGAAAGTTAAAGCACTGGCCATCCTGGTTCCAGCATTGCTGGTAGCAGGCACCGCTCATGCGGCCGAAATTTATAACAAAGACGGCAACAAATTAGATCTGTACGGTAAAGCAGTTGGCTTACATTACTTTTCTGACGACAAAGGCGCTGACGGCGACCAGACTTACTTCCGTATCGGTGTCAAAGGCGAAACTCAGATTAATGACCAACTGACCGGTTACGGCCAGTGGGAATACAACGTTCAAGCGAACAACACCGAAGGTAGCAGTGATCAGGCTTGGACTCGTCTTGCTTTCGCCGGTCTTCGTTTTGGTGATTACGGTTCATTCGACTACGGTCGTAACTACGGCGTTGTCTACGACGTAACTTCATGGACTGACGTTCTGCCAGAATTTGGCGGCGACACTTACGGTTCTGATAACTTCCTGCAATCCCGTGCAAACGGCGTTGCAACTTACCGTAACTCTGACTTCTTCGGTCTGGTTGATGGCCTGAACTTTGCTCTGCAGTATCAGGGTAAAAACGGCAGCACCAGCGGTGAAGACTTCGGTGGCCGTAACGTTCTGAAACAGAACGGTGATGCTTATGGTATGTCTGTAACTTACGATCTGGGTTCAGGTTTCGGTGTTGGTGCAGCGATGTCCTCTTCCAAGCGTACAGCTGATCAGAACGGTGAGAGTGCTGGTACTGCCGATATCTACGGCCACGGTGACCGTGCTGAGACTTACTCCGGTGGTCTGAAATACGATGCCAACAATATTTACCTGGCAGCGCAATATACCCAGACCTATAACGCAACTCGTTTCGGCGGCAGCTCTAACTCCGACGTTTACGGTTTTGCTGATGAAGCTAAAAACTTCGAATTGGTTGCACAATACCAGTTCGACTTCGGTCTGCGTCCATCCATCGCTTACCTGCAATCAAAAGGTGAGAACATCAACAACGGTACCACCAACTACGGTGACCAGGATCTGGTTAAATATGTTGATATTGGCGCGACTTACTACTTCAACAAAAACATGTCTACCTATGTTGATTACAAAATCAACCTGTTGGACGAAAACGAATTTACCCGCAACGCTGGCATCGGTACTGATGACATCGTAGGTGTTGGTCTGGTTTACCAGTTCTAATTTCTGCACTCGCAGGATTAGCAATAAAAGGCGCCTCAGGGCGCCTTTTTTACGTCTGGACTCTCAACAACACTGCACTTTTAACCCAATTTATTGCCAGTTGGTGTACCCTTTTGCGCTCAAACAGGAGAGAGAAACATGGATTTACGATTATTACGCATTGGCCTGTTTGCCATCGTTGTTAGCGCATTGGCTGGCTGTGATAACCCAACGGCGAAAGGCAATAGCGGCATGGTGCTGGAAGGCAAAACCATGGGCACCTACTGGCGTGCAAGTATCGCGGGTGTCGACAACGCACGGCAGGCTGAACTGCGTGAAAAAATTCAGGCGCAGCTAGACGGCGACGATCGCCTGATGTCGACCTATAAAACAGATTCTGCGTTATCGCGCTTTAACCAATCTCGCTCGACTGAGCCTTACGCCGTTGATGAAGCGATGAGTGATATTGTGACCATGGCTTTGCGTATTGGCGCGAAAACTGATGGGGCGATGGACATTACCGTTGGGCCGCTGGTCAATCTGTGGGGATTTGGCCCAGATAAACAACCGGTCAAAACCCCCAATCAGGCGCAAATTGATGCAGCGAAAGCATTAACTGGGTTACATCGTTTAACGGTGATAAACCAGGCAGGGAAGCAATGGCTGCAGAAAGATCTTCCCGGTTTGTATGTTGATCTTTCTACTATGGGCGAAGGTTATGCGGCCGACCATCTGGCACGTTTGATGGAAAAAAACGGCATCAACCGCTATTTGGTTTCCGTTGGCGGGGCTGTGGTGACGCGCGGCATCAATGCCGAAGGTAAAGCCTGGCGCGTGGCGATTCAGAAACCTACCGATCGTGAAAATGCCGTGCAGGCGGTGGTTGATCTTAACGGCCACGGTATTAGTACCTCAGGCAGCTATCGCAATTATTACGAACTGGATGGTAAACGCCTGTCGCACGTTATTGATCCGCAAACGGGACGGCCCATTCAACACAAATTAGTTTCCGCGACAGTGATTTCACCGACAGCTATGGAAGCAGACGGTTGGGATACGGGGCTGATGGTTCTTGGCACCGAAAAAGCGAAACAAGTCGCAGAAAAAGAGGGGCTGGCGGTCTATTTGATCACTAAAGAAGGCGATAATTTTACGACGTGGATGTCGCCGCAGTTTAAAGCTTTCCTGTTAAGTGAATAACAGTATTTAGGATATTAGAAAGCAAGATTACGGGTTTCCCACGGGGTTAACGCTGTCACAGTGACAGGGTGACAGCAAAACTATAGGAGCCAGTCATGAAAGCAATTTTTGACAACTCAGCTAATGAAGCTCGCTGGCAGGCTGTGGAAACTCGTGACAGCCGCGCTGATGGGCAGTTTGTTTTTGCCGTTAATACCACTGGCATTTTCTGCCGCCCATCTTGCAGCGCTCGCCACGCGTTACGCAAAAATGTCGTATTTTTTGAAAACGTTGAGCAAGCCATAAACGCCGGTTTTCGCCCTTGCAAACGCTGCCAGCCAGATAAACTGGCCCCAGAGCAGCAACGAATTGACCGCATTACACTGGCTTGTCGCATCCTCGAAACCAGTAATGAGCCCATCAGGCTTGCTGAAATTGCCACCCGTGTCGCCATGAGCCCGTTTCATTTTCATCGGTTATTCAAGCAAGTCACCGGTCTAACGCCTCATGCCTTTCAAAAAGCACTGCGGGCAAAACGCCTGCGTGAACAACTCACCCAAGGTGAGCCGGTTACGCGGGCCGTTTTTGAGGCCGGTTATCAATCGGGCAGCAACTATTACCAACAAGCCGACGCCGTATTAGGCATGATGGCTAAGCAATATCGGCAGGGCGGAGAACGCACTGCCATTGCGTTTGTGACGGGTTCTTGTCGGCTGGGGACATTTTTGGTCGGCCAGAGCGAACGCGGTATTTGCGCCATACTATTGGGTAGTGATGCACAAGCGTTGGTAGTTGAGCTGGAAACGCTATTCCCGCAGTCGTCATTAATGGCAGGCGACGCGCAATTCGCGGAGCGAGTGGCACAAGTCGTGAATGTTCTTGAACACCCGACGCAACATTTTTCCCTGCCGCTCGATATCCAGGGAACAGCCTTTCAGCAGCAGGTGTGGCAAGCGTTGCGCGATATCCCCGTAGGGCAAACTGCCAGCTATCGCGATATTGCGCAGCGTATTGGTAAACCGCAGGCCGTTCGTGCCGTTGCAGGGGCGTGCGCTGCAAACAAACTGGCGGTGATTATTCCCTGTCATCGCGTGGTGCGTAACGACGGCGCGCTTTCGGGTTACCGTTGGGGGGGTGAACGTAAACGACAACTGCTTGAGATTGAAGCCGAACAGCAGGAGGAGTGATGCTCGATTTATTTGCCGATGAAACGCCCTGGCAGGAGCCACTGGCAGAAGGGGCGGTGATCCTACGTCGCTTTGCTTGTGCCGACGCGCGGCTACTTATCGCGCAAATATTGGCACTCGCTGCTGTTTCACCTTTCCGCCAGATGGTCACCCCAGGCGGCTACACCATGTCAGTGGCGATGACTAACTGTGGTGAAGTCGGTTGGACGACCGATAAACACGGTTATCTCTACTCGCCGATGGACCCATTAACCTCGCAACCCTGGCCCGCAATGCCAGATCTTTTCAGGTCATTATCAGATGCCGCATCGGCGGCGGCGGGGTATGCCAGGTTTACACCCGATGCCTGCCTCATTAACCGCTATGCTGTGGGCGCAAAACTGTCGCTTCACCAGGACAAAGACGAGCTCAACCTGCAACAACCGATTGTGTCAGTATCGCTGGGGTTGCCTGCGGTGTTTCAGTTTGGTGGCCTTCAACGCAACTCTGGGCTGAAAAGAGTGATGCTCGAACACGGGGACGTGGTGGTGTGGGGTGGGCCGTCACGCTTGTTTTATCACGGTATTTTACCCCTCAAAGCCGCTTTTCATCCTGCCACTGGGGAGTATCGATACAACCTCACTTTTCGCCATACACGTTAAACAATGAATCGCAGTATGAAAGATAATAAGAATTATTCTTGCTGTTGAAAGCGAGCCGTTTAAACTGCTCGCTGTTTTCGTTTTTCGGGTCTTGAGTGATGGAACTTTTGCGCGTGGTTTACCAGCAGTATCGTTGGCCGTTCTTGATGGTGATGGTACTTAGCCTGCTCAGTGCAGTGTTAGGTATCGGCTTAATTGCCTTCATCAATCTGCGACTGATTGAAACGCCGGATATTTCTCTTTCGGTATTACCCGAATTTCTTGGCCTGTTACTGCTGTTAATGGTGGTGACACTCGGCTCACAGCTGGCACTCACCACACTCGGCCACCACTTCGTCTATCGTCTGCGTAGCGAATTTATAAAGCGCCTGATGGACACACATGTCGAACGTATCGAAAAACTGGGCAGTGCCGCACTGTTAGCCGGTTTAACCAGCGATGTCCGCAACATTACGATAGCCTTTGTGCGCTTACCTGAGCTGGTACAAGGCATTATTTTAACCCTGGGTTCAGCGGCTTATCTGGCGTGGCTGTCGCCACAAATGCTCGGAGTAACGGCAATTTGGGTCGCGGTAACCATTTATGGTGGTTATCTGCTGGTGGCGCGCGTGTACAAACACCTGGCGCAACTGCGTGAAATTGAAGACCAGTTGTACAACGATTATCAGACCGTCATCGAAGGCCGCAAGGAATTAGCGCTAAACCGCGAACGTGCGGAGCGCGTCTACGAAGATACTTATATTCCCCATGCCAGCGACTACCGTCGCCATATTATTCGTGCTGATACCTACCATTTGAGCGCGGTAAACTGGTCGAATATCATGATGCTTGGTGCCATCGGCCTGGTGTTCTGGATGGCCAACAGTCTTGGTTGGTCTGATACCAACGTTGCGGCCACCTTTTCCCTGACGCTGCTGTTCCTGCGCACACCAATGCTGTCGGCAATTGGCGCCCTGCCAACGTTACTGACAGCCCAGGTAGCATTCAACAAACTGAATAAATTCCAGCTCGCGCCCTACGAGGCCGACTTCCCGCGAAGCCTTGAACCTGCTCGTTGGCAAACTCTTGAGATGCGTGATGTGGTATTCCAGTATGCCGATAACACCTTCTCCGTTGGGCCGCTCAATCTCAAAATTGAACGTGGTGAACTGCTGTTCCTGATTGGTGGAAACGGCAGTGGCAAATCGACATTGGCAATGTTGCTGACCGGGCTTTATCAACCTGTTTCCGGTGCAATTTATCTTGATGGCAAAAAGATTGAGGCCAGTAATCAGGACGACTACCGCAAACTGTTTTCTGCGGTGTTTACCGATGTTTGGTTGTTTGACCGACTGCTGGGGCCACAAGGCGCGCAAGCCAATGCAGAACTCGTCTCAAGCTGGCTTGAACGCCTGAAAATGAGTGAAAAACTCGAGCTGGAAAACGGCACCATCCTGAATCTGAAACTCTCAAAAGGGCAGCGTAAACGTGTGGCTTTGCTGCTGGCGCTGGCAGAAGAACGCGATATCATTTTGCTTGATGAATGGGCCGCCGACCAGGATCCGCATTTCCGTCGCGAGTTTTATCAGCTGCTGTTACCGTTGATGCAGCAAATGGGTAAAACCATTTTTGCCATCAGCCATGATGACCACTACTTTATTCATGCTGACCGGTTACTGGAAATGCGCCAGGGGCAACTAAGTGAATTAACGGGTCACGAGCGCGAGCATGCTTCGCGCGATGCGGTCGCTCGCACCGAATAACGGGTGGAAATGGTGGATGAGGCGTACGGCTTATCCACCCTTCAACCTGCTATTGTAGGCCGGGTAATCGCCCACAAACACGGGGGAAATGGCCAGATGTCTGTCACTCCAAAGTACAGCACCAAACAGCGTGCGCAAGACCGGGCGCGAATCCTCCAAATTCTGTTAACCCACAAAGCGGTTGCCACCGGTATTCTCAGCAAGTTCCCGCAGCCTGACGCCCATACTCCCGAACAAGATATCGCCGAAGTCGTCGCGCTGGCAACAAGGCTGCCTGCCGCCGATCTGGCCGACGTGTTGGAAGCGCTACCCACTGAGGAGCGCCATGCGTTGTGGATACTGGTCAAAGAAGACCAACGTGGCAAAGTGCTGATTGAAGCTTCGGAAACGGTCTGGGATGACCTGATTGAAGGCATGAGCGATAAAGCTTTGCTTAATATTATTCGCCCACTGGATATCGACGACCAAGTCTACCTCGCGCAATATCTGCCTCGCGACTTGATGGGGCGCCTGCTGGCAACCCTACCGCAAGAAGAACGGACTCGCGTCAGGCAAGTGCTGCATTACGAAAAGCACAGTGTCGGCGCAATCATGGAATTCGAAGTGATCACCGTGCGGGCAGACGTCACGCTGGCGGTAGTACAACGTTTTCTGCGCTTACGTGGCAAAGTGCCGCACAACACCGATAAAGTTTTTGTCACCACGCGCGATAAAACGCTGCTTGGAGAGCTGGGATTAACCACCATATTGCTGCACGCGCCGCAAACCCTGGTGCTGAACGTGATGGACGATAATCCCACCTGTTTTGCCCCCGAAGACGACGATGAAGCTGCGGCGCGAACCTTTGAACGTGATGATTTAATCAGTGCGGCGGTTGTCGATAGCAGCGGTAAATTGATGGGCCGTCTGACCATCGATGACATCGTTGATGTGGTTTATGAAGAAACCGATAACGATTTACGTCGCATGGGGGGATTGAGTGCCGAAGAAGATGTTTTTGCACCGGTCAGCAAAGCGGTCAAAGCACGTTGGGCTTGGCTTGCGATCAACCTTTGCACTGCATTTGTCGCCTCACGAGTTATCGGCCTGTTTGAACATACTATTTCGCAACTGGTCGCTTTAGCTTCGCTCATGCCCATCGTCGCGGGTATCGGTGGTAATACCGGAAATCAAACTATCACCATGATTGTACGAGCGCTGGCACTGCAACATATTCAGCCGGGAAACTTCTCCTTCCTGGTGCTGCGAGAACTGGGTGTGGCGCTATTTAACGGCATTATCTGGGGCGGGGTGATGGGGTGCGTCACCTGGTTACTCTACGATGACCTCGGTTTAGGCGGCGTCATGACGCTGGCAATGGTGCTCAATTTACTTGTCGCATCGCTGATGGGCGTGCTGATCCCGATGATTATGATGCGTCTGGGAAAAGATCCGGCAGTCGGGTCAAGTGTGCTGATTACTGCTATCACCGACACCGGGGGGTTCTTTATCTTCCTTGGACTAGCAACAATCTTTCTACTTTGAAAGCGGTTATTTCACCGTCCAGGCCTGCGAGAACTGGCGATTATTAAACAGTTCGAACAGGCCGCAAACTTGCTTAAGTCGCAGAACTTCATCGGCATCCATTCCTAACTCAATGCCGATTTTCGCGTCATCCCAACCGAGTTGCGACAGTTCGCGCACGATTTCAGCCATCGCATTAATTTGATGACGCCCGCGCGCGCGGTTATGACGAATCGTTGCCGCCATGCGATGGTTCTTGTCATTACTAGCCTTAGGCATGAGAACCACCGGAACGTAACCCTTAAGTCGTTTATTCAATTCACCTGCTTTGCGGCTGATCTCAAAACGATGAAAACCATCAATGATAACCAATTTCTCGGTGCTGGTATCGTGTGTGGCGACAATCGGGTGTGTAAACCCGTCCTGCATCAATGAGGTATTTAACAGGGCGTTCTCTGTCGGTGCCACGTTATTGGGGTTGTAATCATTCGCTTTTATCTCTTTTGTTTTCATCCAGATAACACAATCAATTGGCTCATCTTTGAAAGGGCTAAATTCATGCAATGTGCCTCTTAACTGATTAATAGCGGTAATACGTTGGTTTTCCGGCATCGTACTTAAAAGAGTGCGTAATGAAGCAGTAATTTCTTCGACGGTCATATGATTTTCCATATCTGACGCTTCTCCTGTATTCGTTTGGTGTAACGTTTGTAACTTTCTGATTTATTAGGGCTAAATGAAAGACTCCGGCACCAGTAATCATTGGTTAACAACACCTTGCAGATGCGTCGCCATGAGGGAATATCCCGGCTTCCCGTATCTTTCTCCTGGGTATCAGGTATGTCGTCGGGAAAGCCTCGTGTCTGATACCAGTGCAAGTAAACGGCTATTTTATTGCGGTAATGTTCGGCGGTGGTTTCGGGAATACTCTCGAGCAGTGCAATGGCGTACTCACGCCAGGTGAGATGCTCTGGCTTATTAAGCTGGCGACGGGCGTAGAAATCCCCTTTTTCAGAAGCGTATAAACAGCCACTATTTGCCCCGCTGACTCGAGTACACAGCAACGCCCATTTTGCCGGTTCGAGTACGTGGTAAAGCCATAAACCTTGCCGCTGATCCATACCAAATGGTTCGCAAATGCGCATATAGCGCATGGGAACGCCGGCCTGATACATCAGGGAATAAAGTTGGTTGCAGGTTTCACCTGTCTTAGAGAACCACGTCCAGATATCCGCCGTTTTCCAGTCATAGATGGGGTAAATATTATAAGCATGTCCCTTTGCGGTGGCGGTCGTCCACGGTTTGTCATCGGCATAACGTAATTTTTTGTTTGAGGCGATGCTCAGGAAGCGGGTATAGGACTCATCTGCGCGAATACCAATCATTACTGCGGCGGGATTTGAGGTGGAAAACCATTCAGAAAATGCACTGACAAAGTCTTCAAAACTCATCCCATACTGATAAAACGGGAAAAAATTGCTATCAGTAATGGCATGAGCAGGAGGCTGGCGAACCCAATCAACTCCCTCCTGCCAGCACGTCCATTCAGGCTGAAACTGAGAAACTGAATTCGGTGTAGTCAGGGGAAGGGCTACCCAATAAAAATCATCGACCACATCTTTGTACTGTTCACGCATAGCTTCGATAACCGAGATAGTGTGGTCAAACTGCGCTTCCCAATCGACAAACAAAATACTGATTTTCCGTTTCAGCTTGCGTGCGACCGTTGCTGCTAAATGAAACATTAATGTGGAGTCTTTTCCGCCGGAAAATGAGATGCAAATTCTGTCGAAGTTAGTGAATGTCCAGTGAATACGCTCAAGGGACGCCTGTAACACATTTTGAAGGAGCGGGGTTTTATGTGTAGACATTATTTCTCACTATCTCACAATTAAACAAATATGCAATATATCAATATAAACATAAAGTTATACCTCATTTATATTTTTTACTAACAAGAATTTTAATATTTTAAATAAGTTCTCTGATTATTTAAAAATAGATTTAGTGGTGATTTATGTTTTGTTTGAATATTATTCATATGATGAATGTGTTTTGCTGTGTCTTGTCGGGTTGTTCAATCCTCAAACTGACTAAGGGCAGATGGGATCAAGTTTCCGTTCGTCATGCCGATAAGTTCTGTAATTTCCGTCTTAGCACCGTTATATTGTGTGGTACATAACGAAACTCAGTGGAGTAACACATGGCTAAGCAGTGGGTACGTCTGGCATTAGGCGCGGCATTGAGCATCACTCTGTCCGGGCAAGCATTCGCCGATAACAGCAAAATTACGGTATTTGCCGCAGCATCGTTGTCTAACGCGATGCAGGATATTGCGACGCAATATCAGAAAGGCAAAACTGTCGAAATCGCGGCTTCGTTTGCTTCATCTTCAACGCTCGCGCGCCAGATAGAAGCCGGTGCGCCTGCGGATTTATTCATTTCTGCCGACCAGAAATGGATGGATTACGCGGTCAGCAAAGACGCTATCAAAACGGACTCACGCGAAACTTTGCTCGGCAACAGCCTGGTGGTTGTCGCGCCTATTGCCAGCAAAATTGGCGATGTTGCGATTAACGCAAAAACCCAATGGGATTCACTGCTAAAAGACGGCCGTCTTGCAGTGGGTGATCCAGACCACGTTCCTGCGGGTATTTACGCGAAAGAAGCACTGCAAAAATTAGGTGTCTGGGATCGGCTCTCGGCAAAACTTGCTCCGGCAGAAGATGTCCGTGGCGCACTGGTGTTGGTGGAACGTGATGAAGCACCGCTCGGCATTGTGTATGGCTCAGACGCGGTTGCGAGCAAAGGCGTGAAAGTTATCGGCACTTTCCCTGAGGAATCTCATCAGAAAGTGGAATACCCGATTGCCATTGTCAAAGGCCACGACACCCCAACAGTTAGCGCCTTTTACACGTATCTAAAAGGGCCAGAAGCGGCTGCCATCTTCCAACGTTATGGATTTACGACGAAATAAGAATGATATTGACCGATCCCGAATGGCAGGCGGTACTGCTGAGCCTGAAAGTCTCAACCCTTGCGGTGTTATTTAGTCTCCCGTTTGGGATCTTCTTAGCTTGGGTATTGGTGCGTTGCCGGTTCCCTGGTAAAGCGTTGCTCGACAGCATTATCCATCTTCCATTAGTGCTCCCGCCTGTGGTAGTCGGTTACTTATTGCTGATTGCGATGGGGCGACGCGGTGTGATTGGCGCCTGGATCTACGATGTATTGGGTATCACCTTCGCCTTCAGTTGGCGCGGAGCAGTGCTTGCTGCGGCGGTGATGTCTTTCCCGCTGATGGTACGAGCGATTCGCCTTGCACTGGAAAGCGTGGATATGAAACTTGAACAGGCTGCCCGCACACTCGGTGCTGGCCGTTGGCGAGTGTTTTGTACCATTACCTTGCCGTTGACGTTGCCGGGCATCATTGCCGGAACCGTGCTGGCATTTGCTCGCTCGCTGGGCGAGTTCGGTGCCACTATCACTTTCGTTTCGAATATTCCTGGTGAAACACGCACTATTCCTTCGGCCATGTACACACTGATTCAAACCCCGGGTGGCGAAAATGCCGCAGCGCGTTTATGTGTGATTTCGATTGTCCTGGCGATGGCCTCGTTGCTGGTCGCGGAATGGTTAGCGCGGCAGAGTCGTAAGCGGATAGGGGCACTCTGATGCTAGAGCTCAATTTTGTTCAGACGCTGGGTGACCTTCGTCTTGAGATAAACGAAACCTTACCAGGGACGGGGATTACCGCCGTATTCGGCGTTTCCGGTGCGGGTAAAACCTCGCTAATTAACGCGATCAGTGGTCTTACTCATCCACAGCAAGGCCGAATTGTACTCAATGATCGCGTGCTGAGTGATGCAGAAAACAAACGTTTCCTGGCACCGGAAAAGCGTCGCATTGGTTATGTCTTCCAGGATGCGCGCCTGTTCCCGCACTACCGTGTACGTGGAAATCTGAAATATGGCATGCCGAGAAGTGCAGCCGGGCAGTTCGATAAACTGGTTGCGCTGCTGGGGATTGAACCGCTACTGGACCGATTCCCATGGAGTTTATCCGGCGGCGAAAAGCAGCGAGTGGCGATTGGCCGCGCGTTGTTAACCTCGCCTGAATTGCTGCTGCTCGATGAGCCTCTGGCCTCGCTGGATATCCCACGTAAACGTGAACTTCTGCCGTATCTGCAACGCCTGGCGCGGGAAATCAATATCCCGATGTTGTATGTCAGCCACTCGCTGGAAGAGATCCTGCATTTGGCCGATAAAGTACTGGTGCTTGATGCGGGTTCCGTAAAAGCTTTTGGTAATCTGGAAGAGGTGTGGGGCAGTAGCGTGATGCATCCTTGGTTGCCAAAAGAACAGCAAAGCAGTGTGCTGAAAGTGACGGTGATGGAGCATCACCCGCATTATGCGATGACCGCGTTAGCGCTTGGCGACCAGCATCTGTGGGTCAATAAACTGGATAGCCCGTTGCAGGCCTCGTTACGCATTCGCATTCAGGCATCTGACGTTTCGTTAGTTCTCCAGCCGCCGGTCAATAGCAGTATTCGTAACGTGCTGCGGGCGAAAGTCGCCCAATGTTACGACGATGAAGGGCAGGTAGAAGTCCAACTGGAAATAGGGTCAAGGAAACTGTGGGCGCGGATTAGCCCGTGGGCAAGAGACGAGCTGATGATAAAACCAGGCCAGTGGCTGTACGCACAAATCAAAAGCGTGTCGATTAGCGCGTGATTTTGTTGGGTGGATCAGCGCAAGCGCCATCCACCACAATTCATGAAACTAAATCAAATGTTTATAAATCGTTTCTGCAATACCGGTTTCCAGATTGGTTCCAATCACCAGGTCGGCACGCGCTTTAATCGCCTCATCGGCATTGCCCATCGCAACACCCAGGCCTGCACTTTCCAGCATACTCAAGTCGTTAAAGTTATCACCAAAGGCAATGACCTGGCTCATTGATAAGCCTTGTGACTCAACCCATTGCGCTAAACGATTACCTTTGCTATTGCCGCGTTGAGCTACATCGACCTGATCATGCCAGGACCACTCGCACGCCAGCCCCATTTCATGTTCAACCACCATCGTAAATTTTTTCAGCTTCACGGTGTCTTCATCCGTCAGAGCAAATTTCCAGATAGCGTCCACTTCTTGCGCTGCTTCACGTAATGAATTCACATGGCGGAACACCGGGCGCTGTGCTTCTGGTAACGATTTTGCCCAATTCTCAGTACGCAATACATGACCTGTCGTTTCCTGATACAGCATCGCGTCATCAACATACATAAGCCCATGAACATTATGGGCATCCAGCAAGTCAATCAACTGGCTCGCTTGCTGAGGTTGCAGTGGATCGGATGAAAGAACCTTTTTTGCATGATAATCATACAAATAAGTCCCATTGCAGCAAATTGCAGGTGTATCCAGGGCCAGTGCCTGATAAAAAGGATGGATGGCAACGTGATGACGGCCTGTCACAATGACAACTTTAAAGCCTGCTTCACGTGCACGCTGTAAAGCTGTCATTGATTCAGGAAGAATAGTTTTTTGCGGCGTGAGTAACGTGCCGTCGAGATCAAGGGCGATTACGCGAAAAGTCATTTAGGGTTCCAGTCAAATTCAGAATCATAAGGCCTGTGCAGATGTTACACCGCTTGCGGCGTTGTTCAAAATGGCAACACGAAGCGGCAAAATGCATTATACCCAAGCTACTTCAAGATGCAGCCAACACCCCTCATCTTGAAGGGCGACGGGTCTACCTTGTGACTATTACTCAAGACGTTGGAAGGAGAGAGATTTCATGAAACAAACAGTCTATACCGCCAGCCCGGAAAGCGAGCAAATTCACGTTTGGCAACTTAACGCCAGCGGCGAGTTAACTCTGGTGCAGGTAGTGGATGTTGCAGGGCAAGTTCAACCGATGGTTATCAGCCCCGACAAACGTTATCTGTACGTAGGGGTACGCCCTGAATTTCGTGTGATTGCTTATCGCATTGCACCTGATGATGGCATGCTCACCGAAGCGGGTGTGACAGCCATTCCGGGCAGCCCAACGCACATTTCTACCGACCATCAAGGCCGTTTCCTGTTCAGCGCCTCTTACAATGCAGGCAGCGTCAGCGTTGTGAGCCTGGGTAACGATGGCTTACCTGGTGACGTGGTCGATGTTGTTGAAGGTTTAGAAGGTTGCCACTCTGCCAATATTTCTCCGGACAACCGCACCTTGTGGGTTCCTGCGCTGAAGCAAGATCGCATCTGCCAGTTTACCCTGTCTGACGACGGCCATCTGGTCGTGCAAACTCCTGCAGAAGTGACCACCGTTGAAGGGGCTGGCCCGCGCCATATGGTGTTCCACCCGAATCAACAATACGGTTATTGCGTTAACGAACTGAACGGCTCTGTGGATGTGTGGGAGCTGAAAAATGCCTACGGCAAAATTGAATGCGTGCAAACGCTGGATATCATGCCGCCAGGCTTCTCTGACACCCGTTGGGCGGCAGATATTCACATCACATCTGATGGCCTCCACCTGTACACCTGTGACCGTACCGCCAGCATTATCACGGTATTCAGCGTCTCTGAAGATGGCAGTGTTCTAGCGGTAGAAGGTTATCAGCCGACCGAAACGCAACCACGCGGTTTCAACGTTGATCACTCGGGTAAATATTTGATTGCCGCAGGGCAGAAATCGCACCATATCGCGGTTTATCAAATCACGGGTGAGCAAGGTTTGCTTGAAGAGAAAGGCCGTTATGCTGTAGGGCAAGGGCCGATGTGGGTGGTAGTTAACGCACGCTAATGTTTTTATTAAGTGACGGCAATCAACTTCGTTTGCTTAATAAATGAAGTAGCGCGTAGTGGTTTGTCAGATAGCTTATTTTGACATTTTGAACGCCTCCAGCTTTGATATCTGGGGGCGTTTTTTTTGTTTAATCAGATGCGGCATAAGGGGCGCAGCGGATTGGATTGCAGGAATGCATGTAACCCCAAAAACAGGGACGACACCGCGTTTAATTCACAAGGCGAATTCCATTATTGAATTCATACTTTTAACTAATTAAATAATTGATATTTAATTGTTTTATTTCGAATCTTTCTGATTTACAGCCTGTAAAATTGATGGCTGTCACACTATAAAAAACCAGACCGCTTATTCTTCTTCACCTGTTAACCATGTTTATCATTTGTCCGGCACTCTGTCGGCACAGGGAAGGATCATGTCATTAAAAGGACTGCGTTTTACGCTGCAGGTGGCAGGGCTGGAGCCGGATACCTTTGCGGTGGTGAGTTTCCTCCTCCGGCAGTATTATTCCGCCTCTTTTATCCTCGACGTTGAGGTCGCCAGCGACTCCTTCCGTCAGACCGCCGAACAGTTACTCGAGCAGAATGCCACGCTGACGGTGTGGCAGGGGGCCACCGCCGTGCGCCATGTCAGCGGCATTATTGCCACCTTCGGCATGAGCGAGAACAACGGCTGGCAGATGCGCTACCGTTTCCGCATTCATCCTCCCCTGTGGCGCTGCGGTCTG
>DATERH010000204.1:0-3268 GCA_035271785.1 Buttiauxella sp. | reverse complement strand
TTTATGGAAAGCGCTTTCCGTATTATTTCCATGTGATTATAGTCCGCTCATTGTTCTCACACGGTCAGGAGTTATTTATGAAAAAAATCATGCTTTGTTGTTCCGCTGGAATGTCGACCAGTTTGCTGGTTAAAAAAATGGTGGAGGAAGCGGATAAGCGCGGTCTGGAAGTCGATATTAAAGCATTCGGTGTTGCGGAATTTGAACAGCAAGTGGGGAATTACCAGGTTGTTTTGCTGGGGCCTCAAGTGAAGTACATGCAGAAGGATCTGCAAAACAAAGCCAGCACTTACGGTATCACTGTCGAACCTATCAACATGATGGATTACGGCATGCAAAAAGGCGCAGCGGTTTTAGATTTTGCCCTTTCCTTAATTGAAAATAATAAATAAAGGATAAAAAATGAGCTCTCTGTACTCTAAATTAATGAGTGTGATTGAGGAAAAAATTACACCAATGGCTGGTGCAGTTGGTCAGCAAAAATATGTTACCTCCATTCGCGATGGTTTTATTCTGGCGCTGCCATTTATGATAGTCGGTTCCTTTATGCTGGTGTTTATCTTCCCGCCGTTTTCACCAGATAGCAGTTGGGGATTTGCCCGCGCCTGGTTGCAATTCTCTTTAGAGAATCGTGAAAATCTGATGCTGCCGTTTAACTTCAGTATGGGCATCATGACGATATTTATTTCTGTCGGTGTTGCAGCAAGCTTGGCTCGTCATTATGCACTTGATCCACTGACATCCGGAATGTTGTCGCTGATGGGCTTTTTATTAGTCGCCGCACCGTTAAAAGACGGACAAATATCAGTGGCTTATTTCTCAGGGCAAGGAATCTTTACCGCACTGCTGGTCGCGATTTATACCACTGAACTGTATGCATTCCTGAAACGCAAAAACATCACTATCCGCTTGCCACCGGAAGTTCCTACCGGCGTTGCGCGTTCATTTGAAATTCTCATTCCTGTTTTGGCTGTTGTATTGACACTGCATCCACTGAATCTGTTTATTGAATCCCAGTTGGGGATGATTCTCCCTGAAGCCATCATGTCTCTGGTGAAACCGCTGGTGGCGGCTTCAGATACTTTGCCAGCCATTCTTCTGTCTGTATTGGTATGCCAGATTCTGTGGTTTGCGGGTATCCACGGTGCACTCATCGTGACAGGTATCATGAACCCATTCTGGATGGCGAATCTGTCTGTGAACCAGGCCGCGATGGCCGCGGGTACAGTTATTCCACACATCTATGTTCAGGGATTCTGGGACCACTACCTGCTAATCGGTGGTGTAGGTTCTACTTTACCGTTGGCATTTTTGCTGATGCGTAGCAAAGCGGTACACCTGCGCACTATCGGTCGTATGGGCGTAGTACCGGGTCTGTTCAATATTAACGAACCGATCCTGTTTGGTGCGCCAATTATCATGAACCCGCTGTTCTTTATTCCATTTGTGCTGGTCCCGATGGTAAATGCATCAATGGCTTACTTTGCTCTCGATTTCGGCTTAGTCGCTCGTGTTGTGTCGATGACTCCATGGACAACACCTGCTCCAATAGGAGCATCCTGGGCCGCAAACTGGGCATTGAGTCCAATCATCATGTGTCTGATTTGCATGGTGACAGCAGCAATTATGTATTACCCATTCCTCAAAGCGTATGAAAAGCAATTGCTGGACCAAGAAACCGGGGAGACTAACCAATCCAATACCGTCACTCAGTCTGAAGCAGCGTAATTTTTAATCTTATTAAGTCAGAGGTTGCTATGGAATTAGAAGAACAAGTCATGGGCATTATTATCAACGCCGGGCAGTCGCGCAGTTTGTGTTATGAAGCGTTACGCAGTGCCAAAGAGGGTGATTTTGTGGATGCTGATGAAAAGATGATAGAGGCACAACATTACGCTCGTGAGGCGCATTTGGTACAAACAAAGCTGATTGAAGCGGATGAGGGAGAGGGGAAAACCAAAATGACACTGGTCATGGTTCATGCTCAAGATCATTTGATGACTTCCATCCTGGCTAAAGAGTTAGTCACCGAATTAATCGATTTATACAAAACACGCCGCTGAGTTCTGTGTCTTTAAGAGAGGTTATGCCTCTCTTCTTTTTTGAGAGGATTACTATGTTTCATCTTGGTCTGGACATTGGCGGAACAAAAATGGAAGCGGTGCTGCTGGATAACAGCGGAACCATTCATTTACGCGAGCGACGCCCTACCTATAAAGAAAGCTACCAAGGGTTTATGGATAACCTGGTTGCATTGATTTGTGACATCAAAAAATCGGTTACAGATGAATTTACCATTGGCATAGGGCTTCCTGGCGCCATTGACCCACTCGGAGGATTAATAAAGAACTGTAATTGCCTCGTACTGAATGGAGAAAACTTGAAGGTTGACCTGGCACAGCGAGTAGGCCAGCCAGTTTTTATGGCGAACGATGCCGATTGTTTCGCTTTGTCAGAAGCTGTGGATGGTGCAGGGGCAGGATATAGCACGGTATTTGGTGTGATTGTCGGGACAGGTTGTGGTGGTGGTGTGGTGGTCAATGGCCAGTTACTCCAGGGGCCTAATTCCATCGCCGGTGAATGGGGTCACAATCCGTTACCCGCATGGAACATCTCAAAAGATGGCCCTGCACAGCCCTGCTATTGTGGACATGAAAATTGTATTGAAAGTTTTATTTCTGGTACAGGATTTACCCGACGTTTTAACAAAGAAAATAGCCTACAACTGCATACAGAAACAATCATTGCTGCTGTTGATGCGGGCGATGTATCAGCAGTCGCACATTATCACCACTTTATCGATGCGTTTGCCCGTAGTCTTGCCAGCGTTATCAACATTCTCGATCCTCATGCCATTGTGATTGGTGGGGGGTTATCGAACGTTGAACGTATTTATCAGGATTTACCCTCTGTGGTTGAGAAGTACATTTTCTCTAACGCATTGCATACCACAATCGTCAAAGCGAAGTTCGGAGATTCAAGCGGTGTTCGTGGTGCGGCATGGCTGCCAACCCTTTCATCCCAACGAAGTTTATAAGCTATTTTGCGCACAAGCGAGTGCCGAAAACCTATTCTCATTTATGTTACTATAAGGGGAAAACCGTAATACAGAAGACACCATGCCTACTATTGATGATGTTTCAAAGTTAGCCAACGTTTCCCGCGCCACTGTTTCTCGTGTGTTGACGGGGACGCGAGGCGTTCGTGAAGAGAGCCGCGAAGCCGTATTACGGGCAGTGGAGGAGCTCAACTACCACCCAAGTTTTGC
>DATERH010000203.1:0-4088 GCA_035271785.1 Buttiauxella sp. | reverse complement strand
TGTACGAGCGGTCCGCGATCTCAAAGCTCTTTACCCGCATAAAATCGTGTTGGCAGATGCCAAAATTGCTGATGCGGGGAAAATCCTCTCGCGCATGTGTTTTGAAGCCAATGCCGATTGGGTCACCGTCATTTGTTGTGCGGATATCAACACTGCCAAAGGCGCACTGGAAGTGGCTCGTGAGTATAAAGGTGATGTGCAAATTGAACTGACCGGTTTCTGGACGTGGGAACAGGCTCAAGAGTGGCGCACGGCAGGTATTGAACAGGTGGTTTATCACCGCAGCCGTGATGCACAAGCGGCAGGTGTTGCCTGGAGTGAAGCGGATATCACCGCCATTAAACGCCTATCTGATATGGGTTTCAAAGTCACTGTCACGGGGGGGCTGGCGCTCGAAGATTTGCCCTTGTTTAAAGGCATCCCGATTCATGTGTTTATTGCCGGACGTAGTATCCGTGATGCGGCCGATCCTGTAGAGGCTGCTCGCCAGTTTAAGCGTTCCATCGCCCAACTGTGGGGATAAGGAACCATTATGTTGCACAAACAGGTCCCGCTAGGCATCTATGAAAAAGCACTCCCCGCGGGGGATTGCTGGCAGGTAAGGCTGGCGCTCGCCGCTCGCCTGGCATTCGATTTTGTCGAGATGTCGATTGATGAAACTGACGAACGCCTGGCGCGCCTTGACTGGAACAGTGAACAACGGCTGGCATTGGTACAAGCTGTTGCGGATACAGGTGTTCGTGTCCCTTCTATGTGTTTGAGCGCTCATCGTCGCTTTCCTTTGGGTAGCGAAGATGATGCCGTGCGCAATCAGGGGCTGGAAATCATGCGCAAAGCCATTAAATTTGCGCAGGATGTCGGTATCCGTGTGATTCAACTAGCGGGATACGATGTCTATTATCAACAAGCCAATGACGAAACACGCCGTCGATTTCGTGAAGGTTTAACTGCTGCTGTAGAAATGGCGAGCCGTGCGCAAGTCACGCTGGCGATGGAGATCATGGATTATCCGCTGATGAACTCCATCAGCAAGGCGATGGGTTATGCGCATTATCTCAATAATCCGTGGTTCCAGCTTTATCCGGATATAGGCAATTTATCCGCATGGGATAATGACGTGCAGATGGAGCTGGAAGCAGGGCGCGGGCATATTGTTGCTGTACATGTAAAAGACACCCTTCCGGGAGTGTTTAAGAATGTGCCATTTGGAAGCGGTGTGGTGGAGTTTGAGCGTTGTTTTTCGACGCTGAAACAAAGTGGGTATCGCGGGCCGTATTTGATTGAAATGTGGAGCGAAAATGCCGACGACCCAATAGCGGAAGTTATTGCTGCTCGGGACTGGGTACTGGAACGTATGGCCACTGCCGGGCTGCTGGAGGCTAGCCATGCAGCAGTTTAAACAACAAGTCTACGAGGCAAACATGGCTCTTCCACGCCATGGTCTGGTCACTTTCACATGGGGAAACGTCAGCGGTATCGATCGCGAACGCCAGTGCATCGTGATTAAGCCGAGCGGCGTGGCATATGAAAAAATGTCTGCCAGCGATATGGTGGTTGTGGACATGAACGGCATCGTGCTTGAAGGGGAATACCGTCCTTCTTCCGATACCGCAACGCATCTGGCACTTTATCAGCGTTACCCCGAACTGGGTGGGATAGTGCATACGCATTCTACTCATGCCACTGCCTGGGCACAGGCCGGGTTTAGCATTCCGGCACTCGGCACGACACATGCCGATTACTTTTTGGGTGATATTCGTTGTACGCGCGCTCTAACCATCGAAGAAGTACAAGGTGAATATGAGTTGAATACCGGCAAAGTGATTATCGAAACGCTGGGCAATAACAACCCTCTGCATACGCCGGGGATCGTGGTTTATCAACACGGTCCGTTTGCGTGGGGAAAAACGGCTGAGGATGCAGTACATAACGCGGTAGTTATGGAAGAAGTCGCGCGGATGGCATGGATTGCACAGGGGATAAACCCGCAGTTAAAACCTATCGACAGTTATTTAATGGACAAGCATTTTCAGCGCAAACACGGTGCAAATGCTTATTACGGACAGCGTTAGTTAAGCGTAATAAAAAAGCCCCCGCAAGCGGGGGCAAGTCAAACGTTGGCTTTCTATGTCGTTGTGGTATTCCTGGTGTTAACGCATTACTTCATTGCATTCTGTTACCGGTAGATGTCAGCACTGATACGCATATTTCCGTTACTTTCTGATTTACTCATCAGTACTGGATGGAAGTACTTTGCAGCATTTTGATCCGCGTCGTCATTAATCGCGACTTCGGCCTCTTGTGCGGTAGCAAAATTATGATTGATATAAATCACACCTAAGCTCATTACATCATCCATATTTTTGGCCTGATGGTTGTCAATTTTGATAGCGGCTGTCGCAGCTGAACTAAGCAAAAGTGCCGCTATAAAGGCGTAAGCGATAGTTTTCATAATCCGCTCCCATACCCATCACACTTCAATATGCACAGACGTTGGCTGCATCCTGAAGTCCCCTGGATATACAACTTAATGTGTTAGTTGTGGTCGTCGCTCCTGTTAATGAATAGTGGCGGCCTATAGCAATAAGTGTAGCCCCTGAATGTTGAATAAAAAGCGACCATTTCTGATGGTGTTGGTCAAAAAATTTAAGTGATCTACGTCAAAGTTATAGATTTCACTGAGTTAGTGCACCGCTCCAATTTTATCCTTCATGCAAAAGAATTAATTTCTATATAGCCTTGAGTTTGTTGGGCTCCGCTTGTATGATTACGCGTCAATTTTTCAGCCGCTTTTATAAACACGTTCCTTGCTTCCATGGGCCGCGGCTGACCCTGACAGGAGGCTGAATAATCCGTAAGGAGCAATTCGATGCGTCATTACGAAATCGTTTTTATGGTCCATCCTGACCAGAGCGAACAGGTTCCGGGTATGATCGAACGTTACACTACTGCAATCACTGCAGCAGAAGGTACGATCCACCGTCTGGAAGACTGGGGCCGCCGTCAGCTGGCTTACCCGATCAACAAACTGCACAAAGCACACTACGTTCTGCTGAACGTTGAAGCTCCGCAGGAAGTGATCGATGAGCTGGAAACAAACTTCCGCTTCAACGACGCCGTTATCCGTAGCATGGTTATGCGTACTAAGCACGCGGTAACTGAAGCTTCACCAATGGTTAAAGCTAAAGACGAACGTCGTGATCGTCGCGATGACTTCGCTAGCGAAACTGCTGATGATGCAGATGCTGGGGATTCTGAAGAGTAATTTCCAATGACGGTCAACCGCTTGGTTTTGTCTGGCACAGTGTGCAAGACGCCTCTTCGCAAGGTTAGCCCGTCAGGAATTCCTCATTGCCAGTTCGTGCTTGAGCACCGTTCTGTGCAAGAGGAAGCCGGTTTAGATCGGCAGGCGTGGTGCCGTATGCCAGTTATTATTAGCGGGCACGCACACTCAGCCATTACTCACAGTATAACGGTCGGCACGGTACTTACAGTTCACGGTTTCATTAGTTGCCATCAGGCAAAAAATGGTCTGAACAAAGTGGTATTGCATGCCGAGCAGATTGAATTGATAGATTCTGGAGACTAGCCAAATGGCACGTTATTTCCGTCGTCGCAAGTTCTGCCGTTTCACCGCGGAAGGCGTTGTAGAGATTGATTATAAAGATATCGCTACACTGAAAAACTACATCACTGAAAGTGGTAAAATTGTCCCGAGCCGTATTACCGGTACTCGTGCAAAATACCAGCGTCAGTTGGCTCGCTGCATCAAGCGCGCTCGTTACCTTTCTTTGTTGCCATATACTGATCGTCATCAGTAATCGGCCACTGTCCATTAACGACTTTGAGAGGATAAGGTAATGCAAGTTATTCTGCTTGATAAAGTAGCAAACCTGGGTACCCTGGGTGATCAGGTTAACGTTAAAGCGGGTTATGCTCGTAACTTCTTGGTACCACAGGGCAAAGCTGTTCCTGCTACTAAGAAAAACGTTGAATTCTTCGAAGCACGCCGTGCAGAACTGGAAGCTAAATTAGCTGACGTTCTGGCTGCTGCTGAAGCTCGCGCTGCGAAGATCAACGCACTCGAA
>DATERH010000202.1:0-5134 GCA_035271785.1 Buttiauxella sp. | reverse complement strand
ATTATCGCAAGCACGACACGGCTGGCGAACCTTACAAAAGCACAACACGACAATTACGGAGTACCACCACGATGGCTAATTATTTCAACACTTTGAACCTGCGTCAGCAGTTGGCGCAACTGGGTAAATGTCGTTTCATGGGGCGTGCGGAATTCGCCGATGAAGCAAGCTACCTCAAAGGCAAAAAAGTCGTCATCGTCGGCTGTGGCGCACAGGGTCTGAACCAGGGTCTGAACATGCGCGATTCCGGTCTGGACGTGGCTTACGCTCTGCGTGCTGAAGCTATCACCGAGAAACGCGCTTCATGGCGTAAAGCGACAGAAAACGGTTTTAAAGTTGGCACCTACGAAGAGCTGATCCCACAAGCGGATCTGGTTGTTAACCTGACGCCAGACAAGCAGCACTCAGCGGTGGTTAAAGCGGTTCAGCCAATGATGAAAGATGGTGCAGCACTGGGCTACTCTCACGGTTTCAACGTGGTTGAAGTGGGCGAGCAAATCCGTAAAGACATCACCGTTGTGATGGTTGCGCCAAAATGTCCGGGTACTGAAGTTCGTGAAGAATACAAACGTGGTTTCGGCGTACCGACTCTGATTGCGGTTCACCCGGAAAACGATCCGAAAGGCGAAGGCATGGCCATCGCTAAAGCCTGGGCAGCAGCAACAGGGGGCCACCGTGCGGGTGTTCTGGAATCTTCCTTCGTTGCCGAAGTGAAATCTGACCTGATGGGCGAGCAAACGATTCTGTGCGGCATGCTGCAAGCGGGTTCTCTGCTTTGCTTCGACAAGCTGGTGGAAGAAGGTACTGACCCGGCGTATGCAGAAAAACTGATTCAGTTCGGTTGGGAAACCATCACCGAAGCGCTGAAACAGGGCGGTATTACGCTGATGATGGATCGCTTGTCCAACCCGGCAAAAATCCGTGCTTATGCGCTGTCCGAACAACTGAAAACCATCATGGCTCCGCTGTTCCAGAAACACATGGACGACATCATCTCAGGTGAGTTCTCTTCCGGCATGATGGCTGACTGGGCGAATGACGATAAAAACCTGCTGACCTGGCGTGAAGAGACCGGTAAAACTGCGTTCGAAACCGCAGCCCAGTTCGACGGTAAAATTTCAGAGCAGGAATACTTCGACAAAGGCGTTCTGATGATCGCGATGGTGAAAGCGGGCGTTGAGCTGGCCTTCGAAACCATGGTGGATGCGGGCATCATCGAAGAATCTGCTTACTACGAATCACTGCACGAGCTGCCGCTGATTGCGAACACCATCGCTCGTAAGCGCCTGTACGAAATGAATGTGGTTATCTCTGATACCGCTGAATACGGCAATTACCTGTTCTCTTATGCGGCGGTTCCATTGCTGAAAGAGTTCATGACCACTTTGCAAGCTGGCGATCTGGGTAAAGAAATCCCGGCTGCTGCGGTTGATAACGCACAACTGCGCGACGTGAACGAAGCGATTCGTAACCACGAAATCGAAACCGTTGGCAAGAAACTGCGCGGCTATATGAAAGATATGAAGCGTATCGCTGTAGCGGGTTAATACCCCGTCGTCTTTCGATTCGCCGCTGTGTTGGCAGCGTTCGTACACCCCAGTCACATAATTGTCTATGTTCCTGGGGCTGTATTCACTTGCCGCCTTGCCACAAATCGAAATCCATAGGGGTATTCAATTGATACAAGCCCGGTAAGCTTAACGCTACCGGGCTTGCTGTTAGTTACGGTATAACACTTTGATGATGTGGTAACCGAACTGCGTGTGCAGCGGACCGGTTGGCTCCAGCAGCGGGCAGGAGAACACCACTTTATCGAACGCCGGAACCATCTGGCCCTGACGGAATTCACCTAAGTGACCGCCTTTTTTGCCTGATGGGCAGGTGGAGTGTTTTTTAGCCAGTTTTTCAAAGTCGCCGCCATTCTGAAGCTGCGCAAGAATTTCCTGAGCCAGTTTTTCTTCCTTAACAAGGATATGCAATGCTGCCGCGGTTTTTGCCATGATAGTGCCTTGAGTCGTATGGATTACGCTCGCTATACTACCACGCTGTTTTACCCTTCATACTTCAAATTGCCGGTGCGTTGGCTTTCCTCGCTCACCTCAGTCACGTACTTATGTACGCTTCTGGGGATTCGCTGCGTCGCCGTCTTCCTGCAATTCGAACTATTTTGGGTAAATTTCCCCCTCCTGACTTTCACTGAGCGACTCTATGCGTTTAAACCCTGGCCAACAACAAGCCGTCGAATTTGTAACTGGACCCTGCCTGGTCCTGGCGGGCGCGGGCTCGGGTAAAACACGTGTTATCACCAATAAAATGGCGCACTTGATCCGTGAATGTGGCTATCAGGCTCGGCATATCGCCGCCGTAACGTTTACCAATAAAGCCGCGCGTGAAATGAAAGAGCGTGTGGCACAAACCCTGGGGCGCAAAGAAGCGCGCGGTTTGCTGATCTCAACTTTCCATACTTTGGGGTTGGAGATCATTAAGCGTGAATACGTGGCGCTCGGGATGAAGTCTAATTTCTCATTGTTTGATGACACCGACCAGACGGCATTGCTGAAAGACCTGACTGAAGGTTTGCTCGAAGAAGATAAAACTTTATTGCAGCAACTGATCTCAATGATCTCAAATTGGAAAAACGATCTGATGTCGCCTTCGCAGGCGGCAGCGCAGGCGAAAGGAGAGCGTGACCGAATCTTCGCCCACTGCTACGGCCTGTACGATGCACATCTGAAATCCTGTAACGTTTTGGATTTTGACGATCTGATTTTACTGCCGACGCTACTTTTGCAGCGTAACGAGGAAGTGCGCGAGCGCTGGCAAAACCGCATCCGTTATCTGCTGGTGGATGAATATCAGGATACCAACACCAGCCAGTACGAACTGGTGAAATTGCTGGTGGGAGCGCGCGCGCGATTCACCGTGGTAGGGGATGATGATCAGTCGATCTATTCCTGGCGCGGTGCAAGGCCACAAAACCTCGTCTTGCTGAGCCAGGATTTCCCGGCACTTCAGGTCATTAAGCTTGAACAGAACTACCGTTCTTCAGGGCGTATTCTGAAAGCGGCGAACATTCTGATCGCCAACAATCCCCATGTTTTTGAAAAGCGGCTTTTTTCTGAATTGGGTTACGGCACGGAATTGAAAGTGGTGACGGCAAATAGCGAAGATCATGAGGCTGAGCGGGTGACTGGCGAGCTGATTGCTCATCATTTTATCAATAAAACCAACTACAAAGATTACGCTATTCTCTACCGCGGGAATTTCCAGTCACGTGTGTTTGAAAAGATGCTGATGCAGAACCGCATTCCTTATCGCATCTCTGGGGGAACATCATTTTTCTCGCGTCCGGAAATCAAAGACCTTCTGGCCTATTTGCGCATCCTGACCAACCCAGATGATGACAGTGCATTCATGCGTATTGTGAATACCCCGAAGCGTGAAATCGGGTCAGCCACGCTGCAAAAACTGGGAGCCTGGGCGATGCAGCGTAATAAAGGCTTGTTTGGTGCAAGCTTCGACATGGGTCTGAGCCAGACACTTAGCGGGCGTGGTCTGGAGTCGCTACAGCGCTTTACTCACTGGCTGCGTGATGTCGCAACGTTGGCTGAACGTGAGCCGATTGCCGCCGTTCGCGATTTGATTCACGGCATTGATTATGAAAGCTGGCTGTACGAAACCTCACCCAGCCAGAAAGCTGCCGAAATGCGCATGAAGAACGTCAACACGCTGTTTAGCTGGATGACGGAAATGCTGGAAGGGTCGGAAATCGACGAGCCAATGACACTCACTCAAGTGGTTACTCGTTTTACCCTGCGCGATATGATGGAACGCGGAGAAAACGATGAAGATGCAGATCAGGTTCAGTTGATGACCCTTCATGCCTCAAAAGGACTGGAGTTCCCGTATGTATTTTTAGTGGGGATGGAAGAAGGGCTGCTGCCGCATCAAAGCAGTATTGATGAAGATAATATCGAAGAAGAGCGTCGCCTCGCGTATGTGGGGATTACTCGCGCACAGAAAGAACTGACCTTTACGCTGTGTAAAGAACGCCGTCAGTATGGCGAACTGGTGCGCCCAGAGCCGAGTCGTTTCTTGCTTGAATTACCGCAAGATGATTTGCAGTGGGAAACCGAACGCAAGGTGGTATCGGCAGAAGAGCGGATGCATAAAGGGCAGAATAATGTTGCCAACATCCGTGAAATGCTGGCAAAAGCGCGTAAAAACTGAGTTACTTGATGGTCAGAGGCCAGTGGACATAGCTTTGCCACAGGCTTTCTTGTGCCAGCAGTTCTGCACCGAGCGGGTGGCATTCCAGCCACTTCTCTGGCAGCTCCAGAATTAAGGTTTCACTTTCCACCTTCAGCGTGATTTCCGGCAAGATGTCATCCCGGCGGCGGCTGGCAAAAATAATAGCCAGACGTAACAGGCGGCAAAGGTGTTCTGCAATACGCGGTGGCACAGCATTTTGCTGGTGGAGAGAAGAGAGGTCGACCGGATTTGTCTGGTTCAACATCAGCGTCGCCAGCAGTTTTTTCTGCGCAGGTGTATAACCCGGAAGATCGAGATTCTTCACCAGGTAAGCGGCATGGAGTGGTGCTTGTTTGAAATCGACACTCAGGCCAATTTCATGCAGTAATGCCGCGCTGTCCAGCATCTCGATGCTGAGTGGCGTCAGATTCCACGTATCTATCACTTGAGTTGCAAGTGCATGTGTCAGTTGCTGCACGCGCTCTGCCTGGCCGATATCAACCATAAAACGACGCTGAATATTACGTATTGTACGGCTTCGGATTTCCTGGTTAACGGACAAATGCAGCATTCCGTAAACCAACCCTTCACGCAGTGCACCACCCGCCAGGGTCATACAATTAATTGAAAGTTCTTCAAAAATTGCGATTAAGATGGCGAGACCGCTTGGGAAAACCAGTGCTCTTTCGAGCGTCAAACCTTCAATTTCCAGTTCTTCGAGTCGCCCACATTGAATCGCTCTTTGCTTCAATTGCTGAAGCTTAGCAAGCGTAATGCGTTCGTCCATTCCCTGCGCCATCATGATTTCTTGCAATGCTTGTACGGTACCTGAAGCGCCGACGCACACTTTCCAGCCATGATGTTTTAAGCGATCGCAAATGGG
>DATERH010000201.1:0-7709 GCA_035271785.1 Buttiauxella sp. | reverse complement strand
GCTTCAACGCCAGGCGTGGATATGTCGCAAGGGCAGCTTGATTACACCCAACGTCCGCTGGATGTTGCACTGCAACAGGATGGCTGGCTGGCGGTACAAAGTGCTGATGGTACTGAAGCTTATACCCGCAACGGCAATATGCAGGTCAGTCCTGCCGGGCAACTGACTATCGGCGGGCAACCGGTGATGGGCGACGGTGGCCCGATTGCTGTACCTCAGGGCGCGCAGCTGACTATCGCGGCAGACGGCACCATTTCTGCACTTAACGCGGGTGACCAGCCTAATACCGTGGCACCGATTGGCCGTTTGAAACTGGTGAAAGCTACCGGTCAGGAAGTGGTGCGCGGCGATGATGGCTTTTTCCGTCCGAGTGAAAGTGCTCAGGCAATGCGCGGAGCAACATTGCAGGCTGATGACAGCATCTCATTGATGCCGGGCGTCCTGGAAGGCAGCAACGTTAAACCCGTGGAAGCCATAGCCGACATGATCGCGAACGCCCGTCGTTTTGAAATGCAGATGAAAATTATTTCAAGCGTTGATGAAAACGAACAACGTGCCAATCAATTGCTGTCGATGACTTGATAATCAGCCGCGAAACTAACAGGAATTCAACATGATCAGTTCTTTATGGATCGCTAAAACCGGTCTTGATGCCCAACAAACCAACATGGATGTGATTGCCAACAACCTGGCAAACGTCTCCACCAATGGTTTTAAGCGTCAACGTGCGGTGTTTGAAGACTTGCTGTACCAGACAATTCGTCAGCCTGGTGCGCAATCTTCAGAACAGACCACACTGCCGTCAGGTTTGCAGATTGGTACTGGTGTGCGTCCGGTGGCAACCGAACGCCTGCACAGCCAGGGTAATTTGTCACAAACCAACAACAGCAAAGATGTGGCGATTAAAGGCCAGGGCTTCTTCCAGGTTCAACTGCCGGATGGCACCAGTGCTTATACCCGTGATGGTTCATTCCAGGTGGATCAGAATGGTCAGTTGGTCACCGCAGGCGGCTTCCAGGTGCAACCTGCGATTACCATCCCTGCCAACTCCCTGACCATTACCGTCGGACGTGATGGCATCGTGAGCGTGACCCAACAGGGGCAGGCGCAACCAGTTCAGGTGGGCCAGCTTAATTTGACCACCTTTATGAATGACACTGGCCTGGAAAGTTTGGGTGAAAACTTATATGCCGAAACCCAGTCTTCCGGTACGCCAAACGAAAGCACGCCAGGGCTTAACGGTGCGGGCTTGCTCTATCAGGGGTACGTTGAAACCTCTAACGTGAACGTGGCTGAAGAACTGGTGAATATGATCCAGGTTCAGCGTGCTTACGAAATCAACAGTAAAGCTGTTTCTACTACTGACCAGATGCTGCAAAAGCTGACGCAGTTGTAAGGCGTTTGCCGGTGCGAGTTTTTCGCATCGGCTGTCGTTATCTGAATGACCTGAAGATGAAAGCAATGCAAAACCCAATAGTTCTTCGTTCTATCGTGATGTTTCTGGTGCTCGCTACAAGTGGCTGTGCACTGATACCAACAAAACCGCTGGTGGAAGGGGTGACAACGGCCCAGCCAGTGCCTGGCCCTGCACCGATAGTAAATGGTTCTATTTTCCAGACGGCGCAACCGGTGAACTATGGGTATCAACCACTGTTCGAAGACCGCCGCCCACGGAACGTCGGTGACACCTTGACTATTGTGCTCCAGGAAAATGTCAGTGCCAGTAAGAGTTCGTCGGCTAATGCCAGCCGTGATGGCGAAACAAACTTTGGATTTAACGTAACACCGCGCTATCTCGAAGGATTGTTCGGTAATAACCGTGCGAATCTCGATGTTGAAGGCGGGAACAGTTTCAACGGTAAAGGTGGGGCGAATGCCAGTAACACCTTTAGCGGAACCTTAACCGTGACGGTCGATCAGGTGCTGGCAAACGGCAACTTGCACGTCGTGGGTGAAAAACAGATAGCCATTAATCAGGGCACCGAATTTATTCGTTTCTCCGGTGTGGTGAATCCTCGCACGATCAGTGGCTCCAACACCGTGTCGTCCACACAAGTGGCGGATGCGCGCATTGAATATGTCGGTAACGGCTATATCAACGAAGCGCAGAACATGGGCTGGATGCAACGCTTCTTCCTTAATTTATCGCCGATGTAAGCGAGGATAACATGGCCAAATATTTATTCGGATTGCTGATGCTGGTGGCGACACTTGCACAAGCTGACCGTATTCGCGACCTGACAACCGTTCAGGGCGTACGTGAAAACTCCTTGATTGGATATGGCCTAGTGGTCGGCCTTGATGGTACGGGTGACCAGACTACGCAAACGCCTTTTACCACTCAAACAATGAACAACATGCTTTCGCAGTTGGGGATAACAGTTCCTACGGGCACCAACATGCAGCTTAAAAACGTGGCTGCGGTAATGGTGACGGCGAAATACCCGGCATTTGCACGCTCAGGACAGAATATCGACGTCGTGGTTTCTTCCATGGGTAACGCCAAAAGCTTGCGTGGTGGCACATTGCTGATGACCCCAATGAAAGGGGTCGACAACCAGGTGTACGCGTTGGCGCAAGGCAATATTCTGGTAGGTGGTGCGGGGGCCTCTTCAGGTGGGAGCAGCGTTCAGGTTAACCAACTTAATGGTGGCCGAATCTCCAATGGTGCGGTGATTGAACGTGAACTAGCGGGAACTTTTGGCACTGGCAATATCATCGGTCTGCAACTGAACAATGATGATTTCACGCTGGCTCAGCAAATTACTGACACCATTAACCGCTCGCGTGGTTATGGCAGCGCGTCGGCTATCGATGCGCGAACCATCCAAATTCGTGTCCCGACTGGAAACAGCTCGCAAGTCCGTTTACTGGCTGATATTCAGAACCTCGAAGTGAATATGCCAGCGCAGGATGCCAAGGTGATAATCAACTCACGTACCGGTTCGGTGGTGATGAACCAGGAAGTGACGCTGAATACCTGTGCTGTCGCGCAGGGTAATTTGTCGGTCACGGTAAATCGTCAGGCGCAGGTGAGCCAGCCGGATACGCCATTTGGCGGCGGTCAGACCGTGGTGACCCCGCAAACGCAAATCGATCTGCGTCAGAATGGCGGGGCGTTGCAACGTGTTAACGCCAGCGCCAATCTCAACACAGTGGTGCGAGCGCTGAATACGTTGGGTGCAACACCAATGGAATTGATGTCGATTTTGCAATCTATGCAAACGGCGGGTTGTTTACGCGCCAAAGTGGAAATTATCTGATGCTTAACGATACCCAATCACTGGCGAATGCTGCGTGGGATGCTAATTCTCTTAACGAGCTAAAAGCGAAAACCGGGCAAGATCCTAAAGGCAACATGAAGTCGGTTGCCCGCCAGGTGGAAGGGATGTTCGTGCAAATGATGCTCAAAAGCATGCGTGAAGCACTGCCAAAAGACGGTATGTTTAGCAGCGAACAGACCCGCATGTATACCAGCATCTATGACCAGCAAATTGCGCAACAGCTCAGTGCCAAGGGGCTTGGGCTGGCCGATATGATGGTCGAGCAAATGGGCGGCAATGCCGACCCATTGGAAGATGCGGGTAAAGTGCCGATGAAGTTTGATCTGCAAACGGTGACCAGTTTCCAGAACCAGGCGTTAACGCAAATGGTGCGCCAGGCCATCCCTAAAGCCCCTTCTAACGAAGAGCCGCTCACGGGTGATAGCAAAGACTTCCTGGCGCAGCTTTCGCTTCCGGCCAGACTTGCCAGTGAGCAAAGCGGTATTCCTCATCACTTGATTCTGGCGCAAGCGGCGTTGGAGTCGGGTTGGGGGCAGCGGCAGATCCTTACGGAAAAAGGTGAGCCGAGCTTTAATCTGTTTGGTGTAAAAGCCAGCAGCAGTTGGAAAGGACAGGTCACTGAAATCACCACCACTGAATATGAAAACGGTGACGCGAAAAAGGTAAAAGCGAAATTCCGCGTTTACAGCTCTTATCTTGAAGCACTTTCTGATTACGTCGCTTTGCTGACGCGAAACCCGCGCTACGCCGCAGTGACCAACGCCAATACCGCAGAGCAAGGCGCACAAGCGCTACAGAATGCAGGCTATGCCACTGACCCGAACTATGCCCGCAAACTTACCAGCATGATTCAACAGATGAAAGCGATGGGTGAGAAAGTGGCAAAAGCGTATAGCAACGATATCTCCAATTTGTTCTGAAGCTCGTCATATTTCGAGTTGAGGGGGGGGGGCTGCACTCGAATTATTTAGTCCTTGTCCCTCAAGTCTTGCTGGTAACTGCCGATACTTCCTGACAGGAACCGTGATTAATGCGCTAAGGAAATTTCATGTCCAGTAGCCTGATTAACAGTGCCATGAGTGGCCTGGGTGCTGCCCAAGCGGCACTGAATACTGTCAGTAACAACATTTCTAACTACAACGTCACAGGCTATAACCGCCAGACTACCGTTTTATCTCAGTCACAAAGTACGCTGGCTGCGGGGGGATGGATTGGGAACGGTGTGCAAGTCAGCGGTGTGCAACGTGAATATGATGCGTTCATCACTAACCAACTGCGCGCAGCACAAACGCAAAGCAGTGGTCTGAATACTCAGTATCAGCAGATGTCCAAGATAGACAACATGCTGTCTGGGAGCACTAATACCCTCGCCACCACGATGCAAAGCTTCTTTACCGGCCTGCAAACGCTGGTCAGTAACTCCGAAGACCCTGCGGCACGTCAGGCATTACTGGGTAATGCTAGCGGTCTGGTCAACCAGTTTAAGGTGACTGATCAGTATCTACGCGATCAGGATAAGCAGGTGAATACCGCTATCCAGAGCAATGTGGAACAAATCAATAACTACACAAGCCAGATAGCGAATCTGAATAACCAGATTTCACGTCTGACCGGCGTAGGTGCGGGTGCTGCACCTAACGATCTGCTTGATCAGCGTGATCAGTTGGTGAGCGAGCTAAATCAGATTGTCGGTGTTGAAGTTAGCATTCAGGACAGTGGCACTTATAACGTGTCTATCGCCAACGGTTTAACTCTGGTGCAGGGCGACAGAGCTAATAAACTGGCGGCTGTTTCATCCAGCGCTGATCCATCACGTATCACTGTTGCGTATGTCGATCCCGCTTCAGGCACGATTGAAATCCCTGAAAGCCAACTGAACAACGGCACGCTGGGCGGTGTATTGAATTTCCGTTCAGAGGATTTGGACAGTGCGCGTAATCGTTTGGGGCAATTGGCTCTGGCGTTTGGCGATGCTATCAACCAGCAACATGGCAAAGGTATTGATGCCAATGGTGATGTGGGCGAAGATTTCTTTGCTTACGGTGAACCGTCTGTCTTAAGCAATGCTAAAAACGTCTCAGATTTGACAACGCTGAGTGCGAAAGTCACTGACAGCAAAGCGGTACAGTCCAGTGACTACAAAGTTGTATTTAATGATCCTAAGTGGCAAATCACTCGGTTATCGGACAATAAGGCATTCTCCGCAACAGCAGTCGATGATGGATTGGGCAACAAGAGCCTGAGTTTCGACGGGTTAAAAATAGATATCAGCGGTACGCCTGCGACGAAGAATGACAGTTTCGTCATTAAGCCGGTTTCAGACGTTGTCGTTAATATGAAAGTCCTCATTGCCGATGAAAGTAAACTGGCGTTAGCTGCTAATCCTTCCGGTGGCGATAGCGATAACCGTAATGCACAGGCACTGTTGGATTTGCAAAGCAGCAACGTTGTTAACGGCAATAAATCGTTTAACGACGCCTATGCAACCCTGGTCAGTGACGTGGGGAATAAAACCAGCACCCTGAAAGTCACCACGACGACGCAAAATAATGTGGTCACACAGCTGAGTAACCAACAGCAGTCAATCTCTGGCGTCAACCTTGACGAAGAGTACGGTAACTTACAGCGTTTCCAACAGTATTACCTGGCGAATGCCCAGGTTCTTCAAACAGCATCCGCTCTGTTTGATGCGTTACTGTCCATCCGTTAATTAAGGAATCTGGCGCATGCGTATCAGTACCGCAATGATGTATCAGCAGAACATGCGTGGCGTAACCAACTCTCAAAGTGAGTGGCTACGTTACGGTGAGCAAATGTCGACCGGCAAGCGTATTAATAAACCTTCTGATGACCCGATTGCCGCATCGCAAGCGGTGGTGTTGTCTCAGGCTCAGTCACAAAACAGCCAATATGCGCTGGCGCGTACTTTTGCTACACAAAAAGTGTCTCTGGAAGAAAACGTGCTGGGGCAGGTGACCACGGCGCTTCAGTCAGCGCAGGAGAAAATCGTTTACGCCGGAAACGGCACGTTAAGCGATGACGACCGGGCATCACTGGCCACAGAACTGGAAGGTATCCGCAATCAAATATTAAACCTGGCCAACAGTACTGACGGCAATGGGCGCTATATTTTTGCCGGTTATAAAACAGAGTCTGCGCCGTTTAGCGGTGGGGCAAACAGCATCACTTATACGGGCGGCTCCCAGGCAATCACTCAAACCGTGGATGCGGCTCGAATGATGACAATAGGGCATACCGGTACTCAGGTTTTTGAGTCTATTACCAGCAATGCCGTCTCGGAGCCTGGTGGCGGAACATCCGAGGAAAAACTGTTTAATATGCTCGATTCCGCTATTGCAACCCTGAGAACACCCGCTGAAGGTCTGGATGAAGCAGGAAAAGATGTTTTAACCGCTGCTATTGATAAAACTAACCGCGGGTTGAAAAACTCCCTCAATAATGTGCTAACCGTGCGTGCAGAGTTAGGCACACAGCTTAATGAGCTGGAAAAGCTTGATGAGTTAGGCACCGACCGTGCATTGGGTCAGTCGCAGCAAATGAGTGATTTGGTGGATGTAGATATGAGCTCAGCGATCTCTTCCTATGTGATGCAACAGGCTGCCCTGCAGGCGTCTTACAAAGCGTTCAGCGATATGCAAGGGATGTCTTTGTTCCAGCTGAATAAATAATAGTTTTACCTTTTTGGGCGTGCCATGAAACTGGGTACGCTTTATATGCCCACTTCAGCACCCCGAAGTGGGCATTTTTTTTACGCTGAATTCAGGACGGGTCACAGACAATAAAAAAGCCGACCCGTTGCCAGGTCGGCTTTTTCACAACGCTTAGTGATTATTCAGCGCTTTGTGGGCGCGTAGCAGGCGCTGTTGCCTGGTGAGTTGCACTGCTTGCACCGGCAGAACCGCGGCCACTGAACTCATACGTTGGGCGAACCCAATCGCTCTGGCGTGTTGCTTCCGGAGAATATTCCGGTGCTGGAGCTTTTGTCATAGGAGCAGTGGCATGTTTAGTGACGTGAGCCACAACCGCAACTTCTGGTTGTATGGTTTTCACTTCTGGTACTGCTGCAACCGCAATCTCTTCCACAACAGTTGTCTCAACTGAGGCTTCTTCAACTTTGGTTTCTTCAACAACCGCATCCTGTGCAACGACTTCTACCGGCTTAACTTCTTCAATCGCAGCGGCAGGAGCAGTTTCTGCAACAATAACAGGGGCATCCTGTTGTTGAGTCGCAACAGCAATGTCATCTTGTGCAGGTTTAACTTCGTCGATGACTTGTTCAGCAACAACTTCGTCAACCGCAGCAATCAGATGAGGCTGCTCGTTCACCGGAGTCGCGATCACTTCTGGGTGCGTTGTTTCAACGTGTGCAGTTTCAACATTTACAGTTTCAACGACAGGTTGCAC
>DATERH010000200.1:0-7471 GCA_035271785.1 Buttiauxella sp. | reverse complement strand
GCGGCGGTAACGTTCACGGCTATGGGTCAGGACATTAACGCTAAATGGTAATGCGCGCCAGCGGCCTGTTCCGATTGCATATCCCTCACGAAAACGTTGATGACCTTCAGCCCAATCCAGAATATGGCGAACCATCCAGTCAGGCCAGCGCAAGGCAATGCCAAACATCGGCGCACACAGTGCAACGGCATCAAAGCATTGTGAGTTTTTTTCCAGCCACAGCGTGATAATTGCCCCACCCATGGAATGCGCTAACGCGTAGCGTTTTCTCCACGGTCCAGTGGCGACTTCATGCTGATAAAAGCGATCAAAATCGTCGACATAGTCGCTAAACTTCGCCACATGTCCGCGATGTGAATCCGAAAGCATGCGTCCGGAACGCCCTTGCCCACGATGGTCGATAATTAAAACGTCGAAGCCACAATGAAATAAGTCATACGCCAATTCAGCATATTTGACGTAGCTTTCGATACGTCCAGGGCAAACAACAATCACTCGGTCATGGTTCGGCGAGCGAAACCGTACATAGCGTACCGGCACTTCGTCGACGCCTGAAAATTCGCACTCTTCACGCTTACGCCAGAAGTCCATCAGCGGACCGGTGGTGAAAGCCGCAAAGGCATTTTCACGGGTTTTCCATCCATTTTTATGCGGAGTCATATCGCTTTTTTGTGATTCGTAGCACGCTCATCAACAATAGCGTATTGTGACATAAAAGTGTTCATTCAGGGAATTTCACATGAGCGTTGAGTGGTGGTTAACCTATCTTCTGACCACGATAATTCTGAGTCTTTCCCCCGGTTCTGGGGCGATAAATACCATGACCACAGCCATTAGCCACGGCTACCGCGGTGCGGCAGCGTCTATTGCCGGGTTGCAAACGGGGCTTGCGATTCATATCGTGCTGGTTGGAATTGGTCTTGGTGCGTTGTTTTCGCGCTCGCTTCTGGCATTTGAAATTCTGAAATGGGCAGGTGCTGCGTATCTGATTTGGCTGGGCATTCAGCAATGGCGAGCCGCTGGCGCGATTGATTTGAATACGCTGGCAACCAGCCAACCGCGAAGCCGTTTGTTCAAGCGCGCGATTTTTGTGAACCTCACCAATCCGAAAAGCATCGTATTTCTGGCGGCACTTTTCCCGCAGTTTATCGCACCTGATCAGCCACAGGCGGCGCAGTATCTGGTTCTCGGGGTAACGACCGTGGTGGTCGATATTATCGTGATGATTGGCTATGCGACGCTGGCGACACGAATTGCGGGTTGGATTAAAGGACCTCGTCAGATGAAGGCGTTGAACCGGGTGTTTGGTTCATTGTTTATGCTGGTTGGCGCGCTGCTCGCCGGAGCACGCCAGGCTTAATTACCCGTCATACTTCAAGTTGCGCGGGAGTTGACTGCAACTCGAATTATTTAGGGTATCTAAGAAAAAATTAACGGGAAATAATCAGGTGAATGCCGAATCCGGCAAACAACGCACCGGCTGTTCCGTCGATCCATTTAGCAAGGCGCTGGTAACCCCGGCGCATTTGCGGCATGGCGAACAGGCTGGCGACCACGGTAAACCAGGCGAAGGTTTCCAGCGCGATCATCACAAATAAACCCCAACGTTCGGCGCTTCCCACATCATCGCCCACGAACAGCGAAAACACGCTGCCGAAGTAAATAATGGCTTTAGGATTCGACAGGTTGGTAAGCAGCCCTTTCAGGAAACTGCGGCCACCGTGCGCGAGTTCTACCGCAGGCAATTCTTCGGAAGGCTGCTCTTTTTTCAGCGCGCTGCGCAGCATCTGGTAGCCCATCCAGCACAGATATAAACCACCGCCCACCATGATAATGCTGTGCAGCCAGGCCATTTTTTCAAGGATCAGATTTAGGCCAAGCAACGCTACGCCCGACCAGACCATAACGCCGCCGGTAATGCCCAGCACGCCCATCATGGCTTCTTTGCGTGAGCGGCTAACGGCGGTCTGCGAAACGAAGAAGAAGTCGGGGCCAGGAGTGACGAGCGCAACGATATGTAATACCGCTACGGTCAGAAAAAGCATCATCATAGGAAATAACTCGCAGGAGAATCATTCAGTGAACAATCATCCTGCCACGTTCGGGCAGGACTGGCTACTACTCATCTTCGCCGTCGACATGGCTGCGAATAAGTGCCATGAACTCCCGGCCAAAGCGTTCGAGCTTACGCGTACCGACACCGTTCACGCCAAGCATTTCACCCGGCGACAGCGGCATTTGCTCAGCCATTTCAATCAGTGTGGCGTCGTTAAATACCACGTATGGCGGAATATTCTCTTCATCAGCAATGGCTTTTCGCAGCTTGCGCAATTTGGCGAACAGCTTACGGTCGTAGTTGCCACCGAACACTTTCGGGCTGGATTTCGATTTGATTGCCACGATACGCGGCACCGCGAGCATTAAAGGTTCTTCACCCCGCAAAAACGGACGAGCCGCGGCGGTGAGTTGCAGTGCGGAGTGTTGAGCGATGTTTTGCGTCACTACGCCCAGGTGAATGAGTTGGCGGATAACGCTGACCCAATGTTCGTGTGTCTGGTCACGGCCAATACCGTAGACCGGCAGTTTGTCGTGCTGCAGCTCGCGGATACGCTGATTGTTGGCGCCGCGCAGCACTTCCACCACGTATCCCATACCAAAGCGCTGATTGACACGATAAATACACGACAACGCTTTTTGAGCGTCCACCAACCCATCGTAACGGCGCGGCGGGTCGAGGCAAACGTCGCAGTTGCCGCAAGATTGCTGGCGGCCTTCGCCGAAGTAATTCAGCAGCACCAGGCGGCGGCAGGTTTGCGCTTCGGCAAATGCGCCCATCGCATTGAGTTTGTGACGCTCGATATCCTGTAATTGCCCAACCGGTTTTTCTTCTAAGCATTTGCGAAGCCAGGCCATATCCGCCGGATCGTAAAATAGCATCGCTTCCGCAGGCAGGCCGTCACGCCCGGCGCGCCCCGTTTCCTGGTAATAAGATTCGATATTGCGCGGGATGTCGAAGTGGGCGACAAAACGGACGTTAGGCTTGTTGATGCCCATGCCGAAGGCCACGGTCGCCACGACGATTTGCAGATCATCGCGCTGGAATTTTTCCTGCACTTCGGCGCGAACCTGGTGTTCCAGCCCGGCGTGATACGCTCCGGCGCTGATGCCTTTGCTTTGCAGACGCGCGGCGGTGTCTTCGACTTTGGCGCGACTGTTGCAGTAAATAATGCCGGATTTGCCACGCTGGTCTTGCACATAGCGCATCAACTGATCGAGCGGTTTAAACTTCTCCATCAGCATGTAGCGAATATTCGGGCGGTCAAAACTACTAATTTCAATGTAGGGATCGTGCAAACCTAACAGACGCACAATGTCGGCACGCGTGGTGTCGTCAGCGGTGGCGGTGAGGGCAATAAACGGCACCGTAGGCAGGCGTTCTCGCAACTGCCCCAGTGCGGCATATTCCGGGCGGAAATCGTGACCCCATTGCGAAATACAGTGCGCTTCATCGACCGCAACCATCGACAAATGCCAGTGGCTGATTTGGTCGATGAAGTTATCCATCATCAAGCGTTCTGGCGCGATGTAGAGCAGGCGGATTTGCCCGGTGCGGCAACCAGCGAGCACCTCTTGCTGCTGCTCACGGCTTTGTGTTGAGTTAAGACAGGCCGCCGCCACGCCGTTTGCCAGCAGTTGATCAACCTGGTCTTTCATCAGGGAGATAAGCGGGGAAACCACGACGGTCAGCCCGCCAAACACCAGCGCCGGGATTTGATAGCACAGTGATTTGCCACCGCCAGTCGGCATGACAACCAGGCAATCACGCCCCTCCAGCACTGTTTCAATGATGGTTTCCTGACCCGGGCGGAACTGTTGATAGCCGAAGGTATCTTGCAAAACCTGTCTGGCCAGCACTGCCTGATTAATTACTTCCGCCTGTGTCACGCTTTCCCCACCACAAAAACCGCCAAATTTTTAGAACAGATCGTTAAGCATAACGCCGACACCGAAGCGTGTCTGGTTAAAGTTGTAATCAATTAATGACTCACCGTAGCCACTATAAAGTTGGGTATAGAGACGAACGTGTTTAGTGACCGGATAACTAAAGCCTAATTCCCCGCCGCCGTAGCCGGTATTCCAGTTGTACTGCCCTTTCATACTTAGGATAGCATCACCGAACTGATAACCCACACGCAGCTGGTAATAGCCCATGTACTTGGTGATGTCCGGGTTATCGTCGGTGTCGCCAATGACAAACCACGGCTTCGCTTCCACCATCCAGTTACCATTTTCAGCCATCAAACGGGTGTATAAACGGTTCCAGCTTCGGGAAGTTGGGTCTGAACGGCCATTGGAGTTGTGATTATAACCAATCTCGACATCACGTAATGTCCAACCAGCAAAGGATTCGTCAGTCGCGAAACCGAGGAAAACTTGCGGTTCGTAGTTGGTTTCACGGAAAGGTGACGACTCGCCACTGTTGGACAACTGCCACCAGGATTTCTGAGTGTAAGACGCACCCAACACGGAGTTTTGCCCCAGAATACCGCGCCAAATTGGGAACGCGAGGCTCAGCTGGAATTTGACTTCATCTTTTCTGGCGTTATCAGACCAGTTATAGCTGCTAATCGCTTCTTTATTGAGGTCGTCTGTCACCGTATAAAGTAAATAGTTGGTTTCATACGGATAAAGTGTAAATGGATTATCGTGTTCCAGAAGCATATTAGCGATGATGCTACCGCGTACGGCAGGTGTGTCATGCACTTTTTTAATTGTTGCTTCCTGTGCGTAAGCAGTCATAGGCAACAGGCTCGCGGCGACTAACCATCCCAGAAACTTGCGCATCTGTATAACTCTCCTAAACAAAAAGGTTTCAAATTGTTTTCTCAGACACATTCTACATAGATATGGATGCGCAAGCTCCTCTACATTTCTTAAAGTGGAAATCAACGACTTCGAAGCATAAAATAAACAATTGGTTAACATTGCACCCAAGCTATTTCAAGATTCAGGTAGGCGGCAATTGAATGAATCCCGATGAGCTGACTCAAGTAAGTGATTATTCGGCCCATCCGTGGGCCTCACCCCTTCGGGGCACTGCTGGCAGCGTTCAAATCTGCTCCCGGCAGATTTGTCGGGTGAATCAGAGCAGCCAACAATCCAGCATCTTGAAGAGCGACGAGTATGTGATTTTGTTTTGATCGAGGATGATCCATGTCTACCCCATTTCTGACCCCTGAAGCCGCTCTGCAATTGGTCGGTGAGATTTTTGTTTATCACATGCCGTTTAATCGCGCACTGGGTCTGGAACTTATACGATACGAGAAAGACTACGCTGAGCTCAGCTTTAATAATCAACCGATGATGGTTGGGAATTGGGCACAGAGTATTTTGCATGGTGGCGTCATTGCTTCTTCATTGGATGTCGCAGCAGGCTTGGTTTGCGTCGGAAGTACGCTGACTCGTCACGACAGCATTAGCGAAGAAGAACTGCGTCAGCGCCTGGCGAAAATGGGCACTATCGACTTGCGTGTTGACTACCTACGTCCGGGTCGTGGGCAACGCTTTACCGCCAGTAGCAGCCTGCTGCGTGCCGGGAATAAAGTGGCGGTTGCCCGTGTAGAATTACACAATGAAGATCAGGTGCATATCGCCAGCGCCACGGCAACCTACATGGTGGGGTGAATTCGTTATAGCTGATACAATTAGGGCACTATTTATCAACGAGTTCTTTTATGGATGCGAAACAAACCCGCCAGGGTGTGTTACTTGCACTGGCGGCGTATTTTATTTGGGGCATCGCGCCAGTCTATTTCAAATTAATCCACTACGTTCCAGCTGATGAAATTCTCACGCATCGCGTGATTTGGTCATTCTTCTTTATGGTGGTGCTAATTAGCATTAGCCGTCAGTGGTCACAGGTGAAAAAATCCTGCCAGAATCGCAAGAAAGTGTTGGCGATGGCGTTGTCTGCGGTGCTTATCGGCGGGAACTGGCTGTTGTATATCTGGGCGGTCAATAACCATCATATGCTGGAAGCAAGCCTGGGTTATTTCATCAACCCGTTGGTGAATGTGGTGCTGGGGCTGATCTTTCTGGGTGAACGATTCCGAAGGATGCAGTGGATTGCCGTAGCACTGGCCGCCTGTGGCGTTCTGGTTCAACTGTGGACATTCGGTTCGCTGCCGATTATCGCACTCGGTCTTGCATTCAGCTTCGCGTTTTACGGGCTGGTACGTAAGAAAATCGCCGTTGATGCACAAACCGGTATGCTGGTTGAAACGCTCTGGTTGCTGCCCATTGCTGCCATTTATCTGTTCGGATTTGCAGATAGCTCGACCAGCCATATGGGGCAAAACCCGCTATCGTTGAATTTACTGCTGATAGCAGCAGGCGTTGTCACCACCATTCCATTGCTGTGCTTTACCGCAGCGGCAACGCGTTTGCGTCTCTCAACACTCGGTTTCTTCCAGTACATCGGCCCAACATTAATGTTCCTGTTGGCGGTGACGTTCTATGGTGAAGTTGTCGGCAAAGACAAGCTATTGACCTTCGGGTTTATCTGGGCAGCGCTGGCGCTGTTTATTATGGATGCGGTTTATACGCAGCGTAATTCGCGGATTGCGGCTCGTGCCGCGGTTCAGAAGTAAAAAAAGGGAGCCAATCGGCTCCCTTCTCATTGAAATCTCACAACCAGTTTTTTCGCTTAAAATACAGATATGGCGCAAGACCCGCGAGGATCATGACGATAATCGCCGCAGGATAACCGAAGCTCAGTTTTAGCTCAGGCATAAATTCGAAGTTCATCCCGTAGCTGGACGCCACAAGCGTTGGCGGTAGGAACACAACGGATACCACCGAGAAGATCTTGATGATGCGGTTCTGCTCGATGTTGATAAAACCCATCGCAGCTTGCATCAGGAAGTTCACTTTCTGGAACAGCGATTCGTTGTGCGGCAACAGAGATTCGATATCGCGTAGAATTTCGCGAGCCTGCTCAAGCTGACCACTTGGCAAACGCGCTTTACGTACCAGGAAGTTCAGTGCACGCTGGGTATCCATCAAACACAAACGAACTTTCCAGCCGATATCTTCCAGTTCAGCAAGCGTTGAAAGTGCAGCGTCGTACTCATCACCTTGACGCCCTTCCATAATCACACGGCTGAGTTTTTCGAGGTCACTATAAATATTTTCGATTTCATCTGCCAGTTGTTCGATTTTGGTTTCAAACAGGTCGAGCAGTAATTCGTAAGCGTTGCCGTCCACCATGCTCTGGTTGCGAGCACGCATTCGATAGAGACGGAAAGCAGGTAATTCGCGTTCGCGCAGCGTAAACAGACGGCCTTCACGGATGGTGAATGCCACGGTGCTGTTACCCGCGTGATCGTCGGCATCTTCATAAAAGAAGAATGAGTGAATGTGCAAACCATCTTCGTCTTCAAAGAAACGCGCGGATGCTTCGATGTCTTCC
>DATERH010000199.1:0-3640 GCA_035271785.1 Buttiauxella sp. | reverse complement strand
GTTCTGACCGGTATCGGCATGATGCTGTTCTACCTGCTGGGTGTTCACGCTATCGGCGCTAACGGCATTATCGATTTCATTCTTTATAACCTGCCACTTGGCACCGAGAAGTCCAACTGGCCGATGTATATCGCCGTAGGTCTGACGATGTCGGTCATCTATTTCCTGGTATTCCGTTTCCTTATTCGTCGCTTCGATATGAAAACCCCGGGGCGAGAGGACGAGGAGCAAGAAACAAAACTGTATAGCAAACAAGAGTATCAAGCTAAAGGCAGCAACGATGGATTGGGTAAAGCCATTATTGAGGGACTTGGTGGGCGAGCCAATATCGATGTGGTCGACAACTGTTACACCCGCCTGAGAGTGACGGTACGCGATGTTTCAGTTATCGATGAACCCCGCCTGAAATCGACCGGTGCGAAAGGGGTGATTAAGCAAGGTAATAACGTTCAAGTGGTCTACGGGCTGCATGTCAAAAAAATGCGAGAAGCAGTAGAGACGAATCTCTAAAGGAGCCAATGATGTTTAAACCCCCATTTATTTTGTCCATTGCCGGTGGTGGTAGCACTTACACGCCTGGTATTGTTAAGAGCCTGATGGTGCGCCTGGCCGATTTCCCATTAGCTGAAATTCGCCTCTACGATATTGATGGCGAGCGGCAGTCGGTCATTGCTCCGGTTGTTGAGAAAGTGATTCGCGACCACAGCCAAAGTATTAAATTCACCGTCACCACCGACCCAGAAGTCGCCTTTAGCGGTGCCCATTTCGTTTTCGCTCAGATGCGTGTGGGGCAATATAAAATGCGTGAGCAGGATGAAAAAATCCCTTTACGCCATGGAGTTGTCGGGCAAGAAACCTGTGGGCCAGGCGGGCTGGCTTATGGTTTGCGCACCATTTTACCAATGGTGGAATTGTGCGATTTTGTCGAGCGTTATGCGCATCAAAAAGCGTGGATTGTTAACTATTCAAACCCAGCGGCGATTGTTGCTGAAGGTGTGCGCCGCCTGCGTCCGAACGCTCGCGTGCTGAATATTTGCGATATGCCCGTTGCGGCAATGCGCAACATGGGCGCGATTTTGGGTGTTGATCGCCATAAGCTGGAAGTTGATTACTTCGGCCTGAACCATTTTGGCTGGTTTACGCGTGTGCGGGTTGACGGCGAAGATCGTCTGCCGGAGCTGCGCCGCCATATCGCGAAATTTGGCCTGCTGACGGAAGACGCCGCGCAAACAGATCCCCAGCATTCCGATCCGTCCTGGGTGAAAACCTGGCGTCATATCAAGCAGATTATGGATCATTTCCCGGAGTTCCTGCCGAATCCGTATTTGCAGTATTACCTGATGCCAAACGACATCGTGGAGCATCAAAACCCTGATTACACCCGCGCCAACGAAGTGATGGACGGGCGCGAGAAAAAGCTGTTTGCCGCAGCCGACGAATACAAAAAAACCGGAATTTTGCCGGATGCATTCCATGTTGGCGTACACGGCGCGTTTATTGTTGATGTCGCCTGCTCACTGGCCTTTGATTTACGCCAGCGCCACCTGGTGATTGTGGAAAACAAAGGGGCGATTGTTAATTTACCGTATGACGCCATGGTCGAAGTGCCCGCTTACATTACTTCCGAAGGGCCAGAACCGGTGCGCATGGGCGCAGTTCCCCTCTTCCACCAGACATTGCTGATGCAACAACTAGCGTCAGAGCAATTGCTGGTTGAAGCGACCATCGAAGGCAGCTACGAGAAAGCCTTGCAGGCGTTCACCCTTAACCGCACCGTGCCGACGATGCAGCACGCCAAAGCGATTCTGGACGACATGATTGAAGCCAATCGCGATTACTGGCCGAAACTGCAACAGGCAAGGAAAGACGGCGAAGCGGTGAAAGCGTAACTTTATCTAATATTTACGGCGCACTTCGCAGCAGTGGACATGGTTGCTTGTCGGTTTGCTGAAAAACACCGACAATTCGTTAGCCCCAAAATAATTCGAGTTACATCAAGGCGGCAAGTGAAAGAGTCCCAATGAACTTAGTAAACGAAGTGATTTGGGTGAGTGAACGCAGCCAACGAAGATGCAGCTTGAAGTATTAAGGGGATATTAATTGATGATTCGGAGGCACCCATGTCCACCACTTTCTTCGTTGCGGGCGACTGGCTCGCAGAACATGTTAATGATGCGGATATTCAGATTATTGATGCTCGCATGGCTCCTCCTGGCCAGGAACAGCGTGATTTGGCTGGTGAATACCGCGCAGGCCATCTGCCCGGTGCCGTATTTTTTGATATCGAAGCCCTTTCCGATCACACAAGTCCCCTGCCGCATATGATGCCGCGTGCGGAAGCCTTTGCCGTTGCGATGCGTGAACTGGGCATCAGCCAGGACAAACATCTGGTTGTGTACGATGAAGGTAATCTGTTTTCCGCTCCACGGGCATGGTGGATGCTGCGTACTTTTGGCGTTGAGAAGGTCTCGATTCTGGCTGGCGGTCTGGCCGACTGGCAGCGCGAAGAATTGCCTCTCGAAAAAGGTGATGTTGAATTACCGGAAGGCGAGTTCGATGTGAACTTTGATCCATTAGTGATTAAACGTCTGACCGATGTTCTGCTGGTCAGTCATGAAGGCACTGCACAAATAGTGGATGCTCGCCCTGCCCCGCGTTTTAACGCACAAATGGATGAGCCGCGTCCAGGTTTAAGACGCGGGCATATTCCGGGTGCATTAAATGTGCCGTGGAACGATCTGGTCGTAAACGGGCAGTTGAAAACTACTGACGAGCTGAATGACATTTTCACTCGCCAGGGGGTCAGTTTTGATAAACCGGTTATCGCCAGTTGCGGTTCAGGTGTCACTGCTGCAGTGGTGGTACTGGCGTTAACCACACTCGGCGTCAACGGTGTTTCGCTGTACGACGGCTCATGGAGTGAATGGGGTGCACGCCCTGATTTACCTGTCGAACCAGCACAATCACTGTAATGGACAACCGCCTGGTCGGTCTGCTCGAGCGCGGGGAGTCTTTAACCCGCGCTGAGTATCGCGTTCTCTCGCACTTGACTAATCATCCCTTGTTGGTCGGTAACATCACGGTTCGCGAGCTTGCCCAGGCGACGTTTGTCTCCAGCGCGACCATTATGCGGCTATGTCATAAGCTCGGTTTTAGTGGCTTTAGTGAACTTATCTGGCACTGTAAACAACTGCTTTCCAATACACCGCATATTGCTCAGCAACCCGCTCAACTCGCTGCCACACTTCCGGTTTTATTCGATAAGTTTGTTGCTAATTACCAGCAAACTTTTCGCTGGGTGACACCCGAACTAATGACGCAATTCGCGACATTGCTGCGCGAAAAAGAGAGCTTCTTTTTATACGGTGCGGGTTTTTCCTATCTGTTTGCTGAATACCTCACCAAGAAACTTCAGGTGCTGGGCAAAACTGCGTTTATTTCAGGACCAGGCGATAGTCGGGGGATTTTCCTGAGCAATGCATCGAAATACCAGGTATTTATCGCCATTTCACGTAGCGGCGAAACCGAACAGGTATTGGATAAAGCGCGGATTGCACAGAATGTTGGGATGTCGATTGTGGCGTTTACTCGCGCATCGCCGAACAGTTTGTCCGAACTTGCGGATGTGCATTTTCAACTC
>DATERH010000198.1:0-23212 GCA_035271785.1 Buttiauxella sp. | reverse complement strand
AACCTGCACACAGCCGCTCAATGCCAGCAACACTGTCAATAATGCAATCTTCTTCATCATCTATCCTGACTGCGGAGAAAAAATAATTTTCGCATTAAAGCACTTAGCTCGCCAGTGTTTCTCTGTGCCGGGAAAAATAGCAGCGCTATAGGCTGCATGAGAACGTCACAAGATAATTTGTTTGATGATAATCATCAAAAGCGAGGGATGTGTGCGAAACGGTAAAGTAAAGATGCTTAAATATAGTCCCTAAAGATGTTCTACACCTTCTGAGTTCAGAGGCGGAAAAATGTTCTGGCAACAATTCAAATCAAATTATCTGGTTAAGTTCTGGGCTCCCATGCCCGCAGTTATCGCAGCTGGTATCCTTTCAACCTACTATTTCGGCCTGACCGGAACCTTTTGGGCGGTCACGGGTGAATTTACCCGTTGGGGTGGGCAACTCCTGCAATTGATGGGGGTTCACACTGAAGAATGGGGTTATTTCAAACTCATTCATCTCGACGGGAGCCCTCTGACCCGCGTTGACGGCATGATGATCATCGGAATGTTCGGTGGGTGTTTTGCTGCTGCCCTTTGGGCTAATAACGTGAAACTGCGAATGCCGCAACATCGGATACGTATTATCCAGGCCATTCTGGGCGGAATCATTGCAGGCTTTGGCGCACGTCTAGCTATGGGCTGTAATTTGGCTGCATTCTTCACGGGTATTCCCCAGTTTTCTTTGCATGCCTGGTTCTTCGCATTAGCGACCGCGATAGGTTCGTGGTTCGGCGCAAAGTTCACCCTTCTCCCCTTGTTCCGCATCCCCGTCAAACTGCAAAAAGTATCTGCCGCATCACCTCTCACCCAGAAACCCGAGCAAGCAAAACGCCGCTTCCGCATTGGTATGCTGGTATTTGTGGGCATGGTGGGTTGGGGAGTTCTTACCGCGATGAATCAACCGAAGCTCGGTATCGCCATGCTGTTTGGCGTTGGATTTGGCTTGTTGATTGAGCGAGCACAAATCTGCTTCACCTCCGCTTTCCGGGATATGTGGATAACCGGGCGTACTCATATGGCGAAAGCGATCGTTCTGGGCATGGCCGTTAGTGCTATTGGTATTTTCAGTTATGTTCAGTTAGGTGTTGCCCCAAAAATCATGTGGGCTGGGCCTAACGCGGTCATCGGTGGGCTACTGTTTGGTTTTGGGATTGTGCTGGCTGGGGGCTGCGAAACCGGCTGGATGTATCGCGCCGTTGAAGGACAAGTTCATTACTGGTGGGTTGGATTAGGCAACGTTATCGGCTCCACTATTCTGGCGTACTACTGGGACGATATTTCCCCCGCCCTCGCCACCCAGTGGGACAAGGTCAATTTGCTAAACACCTTTGGTCCGCTAGGCGGATTGCTGGTCACTTATTTGCTTTTATTGGCAGCATTTTTGCTCATTGTCGGTTGGGAAAAACACTTCTTCCGCCGCAGAAATTTGCAGCATTGCCAGCCTATTAAGGAAAACGTATGAGCCACAATTATGTACCCGATTTCCGCCTGGATATGGTTGGTGAACCCTGTCCTTATCCGGCAGTTGCCACACTGGAAGCCATGCCGCAATTAGCGAAGGGGCAAATTCTTGAAGTGGTGAGCGACTGTCCGCAATCAATCAATAACATCCCTTTAGATGCCAAAAACCACGGGTACACCGTGCTGGATATTCAGCAAGACGGTCCAACAATCCGCTATTTGATTCAACGCTGAACAAATAAAACTAACCCGGCCATCGAGCCGGGTTTTTATTGCCCTAACCAAAAGATACGCAGACCTGATCGCCTTATCAGTATTTGATGTCGCGGGCGGTTTGACGGCCTTCGCGTTTATTTTGACGGTGTTCCTGGCGGCAATCAGCATTACCGAAAACGCCATTACGGCAGTCTTGTTTGGCTTCCCGAGAATTCTGGCGCGTGTCTTGACGCACACCACGGGCATCTTGACGTTGCTCTGATTGCTCAGTTGCCTGTGCGGGTACAGCGGCTACCAGGGTCGCGGTGGCCAGCAGCATCAATACATATTTCATCATGGTAAATCCCTCAAAAGAAACGAACGCATCAGGTTGACGCCTATAAATTATAGACTTCGTGTGCCGGACTGCTTAGGTCATCGTGCCCCGGAACGTTCAAAACTGTGAAGGATCTTACTGAGATGTGGATGGTTGAAAAAACAGTGATCAATTAGCTTAAACCACTACACCTGCATGTTCATTATATGAGGCTCTGATTTTGTAGAACAGGTAAATACACGGAACATCACGCATTAAGACAGATGCTTAGCGCGAACTTTCAGAACAAATGCCACAGTTCATGAGAGTTCGCGCTAATTTTTTGTCCCATCCATGCCCCATCACATCACCGGCACATCGTCGAACTCTCCACTCCTGGCATCGTTCAGTATCCATGTCGCCACGCCAAACACTCCATCATCCTCAACGTCATCCAGCAACGAATGTTTCTTACCAGGTTGGTCGATTTCCTCCTTCTGAGGCTTCGGCATCGTTTTGTATCGCAACACGCGAAACTCACTCTGTACTGTCGCAACCACTATTGAGCCATCACATGGAGTAATGGCGCTATCATCAACTACAAGGTAAGCTCCACTCATGATGCCAGCCTTCCAGTGGGATTCTGAGCACCTAACTATGTATGTTGAAGCCGAGCGAACGATGCATTTCGCATCGAGACTGATGCGCTGCTCTTCATAATCGAGCGCTGGGGATGGGAATGCCATGATGATCACCTCAACTTGCACTGTATATACGCACAGTGCAAGTTAAATAACCAAGAGGTCAAGAGCCAGGATGAAACTAGATTTTGATGTTATAGCTAACGAGGCTGTCATGATGCAGGACATAACTTACTAGTTATCTATAAAAGGTAGAATTTACGCCTATATACTCAGCTTACATAACCTTTCTTATCATAATGCTTTATCAAGCTAGCGGCAGCTACACTTAATATTGAAAGAATAAAAAATGAAGATATAATGTTGGCTAATGGATTACTGAAAATATAATATTTATTATACTTCATTACTTCCAATATAATCGCATGCACACCATAGATTGCTAGCGACCTCTCCGAAATAAATTTTATATATTTCTTTGCCGAGTAAAACTCACCGCTATTCTTAACTATGTAAAATGCAGATAATGCTGAAAAAAACACTGGGGCAGAATTGTATTGCTGATAAAGCACATGTAATTTATGAATTTCAAATGACTTTATTAGCGTAAACGCCGTAACTGCCGCTATTGATATGACACACACAACCCAAGCGTGTTTAATATACTTCCCACCATCACCTAACGTGCCAATGAAGTATCCAGCAAAGCAATACATGAAAAGTTGCAAGTAGTATGCATTTATAACAAAGTAGCTTCTAAATCTATGCCCAAACAACAAGTTATTTATATCAGCTAAATTATCATTTAGTATTGTCATTACTATAACAACAATCATCAATCCAAATAGAGGGCTAACTTTTCTAACATCTATTATCATAAACAATATATAAAATGAAAAGATATAAAACATATACCACAAATGATACATGGCTGGCTTTTCATATATTGTAAGCAGTGTATCTATAAAGTTATAACCAAAATATACGCTGTAAAATACAACAGAGAAAAAACTATAAAATGTAAGTGCCGTAAATATCTTTAAAAGATTTTTCGGCTTAATTTTTTTCCCACCAAGAAAAAGATATCCAGATATCATAAGAAATAATGGAACGCACATTCTAGATGCACTATCAAGAAAAACTGTTATATACCAATAAACGTCATCAATCTTACCATAGCTATATTTTGTTATTGCTGTTACATGCACAACAAGCACCATTAAGCATGCCAACACCCTGATGTTGTCCAGCCATTGCTTTCTTTCCAATCTTCAGTCCGCCATATCAAGTCAGTCAGAAAATTTTATATCAGTTCGACGTGAAGATCGATAATGAAACTTGGCAGTGTTAAGATAACGCCCAACACACCATCATTCTGATTATTTTTCATACTAATGATAAAGTTATTTTCGCGATACCTCACTATTGGCGTAGTGAACACAATCATACATTGGATAGTTTTTGGTGTACTTCTCTATGTATTCCACGCAAACCAGGCTCTGTCCAACCTTGGTGCTTTTTGTGTGGCAGTTACGTTCTCCTTCTTCGCTAATGCCAAATACACATTCAAGGCTCGAGCCACATCAGGCCGATACATGCTTTACCTCAGTTTCATGGGTGGGCTGAGCGCTGCTACCGGCTGGCTTGCTGATGCATGCGGACTGCCTGCCATATTTACACTGATTGCATTCTCAGTGATCAGTTTAGTGTGCGGTTTCTTCTATTCTAAACTCATCGTTTTCCGGAGCGAAAAAGCGTGAAAATATCTCTGGTTGTTCCTGTCTTCAATGAAGAGGACACAATTCCTATTTTTTATAAAACAGTTCGTGAATTCGATGGGCTGAAAGAACATGAAGTTGAAATCGTGTTCATCAATGACGGCAGCAAAGATTCCACTGAAGCGATTATTAATGCTCTTGCTGTAGCAGATGAGAAAGTGAAGGTGCTGTCCTTCACCCGTAACTTCGGAAAAGAGCCCGCGCTGTTCGCTGGCCTTGACCACGCAACCGGTGATGCAATCATTCCAATCGATGTGGATTTACAGGATCCGATTGAAGTTATTCCTCACCTTATTGCTAAGTGGCAGGCTGGTGCTGACATGGTTCTGGCTAAAAGAACCGACCGCTCAACTGATGGCCACCTTAAGCGCAAATCTGCTGAGATGTTCTATAAACTTCATAACAAAATCAGCAACCCTAAGATTGAAGAGAACGTTGGTGATTTTCGTCTCATGTCACGAGAAGTTGTAGAAAATATAAAACTTCTTCCAGAACGAAACCTTTTCATGAAAGGCGTTCTTTCGTGGGTTGGCGGCAAGACTGATGTGGTTGAATACGCACGAGCTGAGCGTGTGGCTGGCAGCACAAAATTCAATGGCTGGAAGCTATGGAATCTTGCGCTGGAAGGAATAACAAGCTTCTCAACATTCCCACTACGCATGTGGTCCTACATAGGTTTAGTTGTGGCAGGGTTTGCGTTTTTATACGGCGCGTGGATGATTCTGGACACTGTTGCATTCGGAAATCCTGTGCGTGGGTATCCATCCCTTCTAGTTTCGGTGCTTTTTTTGGGGGGCATACAACTCATTGGCATTGGCGTTCTGGGTGAATACATTGGAAGAATTTATGTCGAGGTCAAAAAACGACCTAAATACATTTTAAAAGCAAGGGATGGAAAATGAAGGATATTGGAATAGATAAAATAGTTATTGGTATAATAATTTTCTTGGTGGTTTTAGCTCCTTCGCTTTACATACCAATGCATTCTGATGACTATTCATACTACCTTATGGGGCTCTCTCCATCCGCTCATACTGCACACTATTTGAGTTGGAGTGGTCGCATAATTGCTGACATTATTAGCCCATTACTACTAACGTCATTGCCTCATTTTGGTTATGAAATAGTAAATAGTGTTGCTTTTGCCATGTTGGTCTTGTTTATCTCATCAATACCATTAAGTGAAAAGGCATCTGGGAAGTTCAGCTTCATTGCCAGATCCACATTTGTTTTTGTACTCTATTGGATTGCAAACCCAAATCTTGGGCAAACATCATTCTGGATAGTTGGCTCTGCGAACTACCTATGGACGAATATGTTTATTGCTGCCTATTTAACTTATTTACTTAGAGTTATTACTGGTAAACAGTGTAATAGTGTGGCGCTATTCGTTCTCGCATTCCTTGCTGGTTGCTCAAATGAAAATACTGCGATAGTAGTAGTATGTGTAACCATATTTATGGTTTTCTTCGAATCAGCATCAAAAAAAGTGAAGATCACTTCTATTTCCGGAGTGGTCATCGGTGCAATGCTTCTCATCTCATCACCAGGTAACTTCAATAGGTTATCCCTGTTCAAAGACTGGAATGAATTCGGTCTAATAAGAAAGGTTCTAACTCATTTTTATTACAGATTCCCTGATGCTATGTCAGGATATTGGCAGGTATATATTGTATTGATAGCCTCTATCGTGGTTGCTGCATTCGCAGGAACCTTGCGTAAAAATACTATTATTTATATGACTGTCTTTTTTGTAGGCGCTCTGCTCGCGAATGCTGCAATGGCAGGATCACCAGTTGTTCCTCCGCGCTCAATGAATGGCGCACTCTGCTTTTTGCTAATATCAACATCATTTGTCCTTGTTGATGCTTTGAGGGCATGCGGAAAGTTTGAGCGTGGCATGGTTGCTGCGTCTGGCTTTTTCTGTTTATTTTATTTCGTCCCCTCATATTATTTATTCAATGCAGCAATGCATGCAACGTACGGTCAGGCTAAGATCAGAGACAGCATGATGCTTAAAGCAAAACAAAACGGCATTAGCGATGTTAAAGTCCCTGACTTTTATTTCCCTATGCTATTGAAATACAATGATAGATTTGAATTATCAAATAGTAAATTCATGGCTAAATACTATGAATTGAAATCAGCTGAAGCATACAGAATTGGTTTTGATTACTCTCAAATAAACAAAGCCAAGCATATTTCAACTGATTTGAAGTTTTATAACAGCTATAAGCTAAATAATATTTATTTTTATAGTGAAACTGTAGGTATAAGGCGCACTGTAATTCTTGACTTCTCTGGGCCATTAAATACCGAAATGAAGGATGGAGATAAAATATTTATGGATGTATATATTAATGATAATCGAGAAATATTTAAATCAGTGCTTGATATAACGCCAGCCAATGTTGATGGACGATTCCTTGTATCTAAGAGCACCGGAAAGATAGATTTTGAAAAGATTTCAAAAATAAATATTGGGATTTACAATACTAAAACAAAACATAGAGACATTGAGTACTCAATAACACGATAAACAAGACAAGGGGCTAACACCTAGCCCCTTAGTTATTCTGTGAAGCTAATTTTAGTTATGTAGTATAATCGTCTGAATAGACCATCCAGTATTTGCAGAAAGTACAATAGCATTACCACCCGAATATGTGGTTGTAATTACAGCAGCCCTACTGTACAAAATACTGATTGATAAGTTGTAATCTTGATCCTGATATCAATATCAATATCAATATCAATATCAATATCAAAAGAATAGTTTAAACCAGCGTTTGATACCATAATTGTCATGACGCCATAATTCCAATCTGGAGATTTGAAATTTATACTGGCAGTACTTGAACCTGGCGTTACGAGATTTACTGTAATCCCACCGCTATATCTATTTAGCTCAGTAACTGTCATCCCTCCAGAGGGTGGAATGTTATCATATATATCTCTACGAATTGGCCTTCCAATTGCAGCTGAAGTGGTCAACAAAAACTGGCCACAGTTTTAGAGTTTTTCCAGAACAATCGTTCTGATTCATTGGGTGTTAAGTCACCGTTATATTGGTGGGGTCTGAGCTGGCTGTAATAACCAATGATGTAATTCGTTATTGATCTATTTGCTTCGCTAAAATTAGCGTATCCACAGTTCGGTACCCATTCTGATTTCAGGCTGCGAAAAAATCGTTCCATTGGGCTGTTGTCCCAGCAGTTCCCACGTCGACTCATGCTTTGCTTTATACGATAACGCCACAGTAACCGTCTGAATGCCCTGTTGGTATAGTGACTTCCCTGGTCAGAATGATACATAACGTCAGCCGGTTTTCCCCTGGCTTCCCAGGCCATCGTTAATGCTTTTCCTGTCAGAGCTGAGTCCGGAGAAAACGACATCGCCCAGCCTATTGGCTTGCGGGAAAATAAATCCAGAACAACCGCCAGATAAGCCCAGCGTTTGCCCGTCCAGATGTAGGTAACGTCGCTGCACCAGGTCTGATTAGGTTCCGTTACTGCAAACTGGCGATCCAGATGATTAGGGATATCCACATACTCTTTTGTGGCTTTTTTGTAGCGATGCTCCGGTTGCTGGCAACTAACAATACATTATCTTACTGGCCCGCCAGCGACTCAACGGAACACCTTTTGCGCTGACCATATCGGCAATGCTCCGGGCCCCCGCGGAGCCATTACTGGCATGATGAACTTCACGAACCAGGCTCAGTATAACGATGTGTTTTGCATCAGATTTCTGCGGTCGGCTTAGCCAGTACCGATAGCTACTGCGATGGATCCCGAACACATTGAAAATAAAGGCAACAGGAAACCGCATCCTGAGTTTCTCAACTAACGAGAATTGTTCAGGGAGTCTGACATCAAGAGCGCGGTTGTAGATTCAATCTGTCAACGCAACACCCCTTTCAATTATCTCTTTCGGTGTTTTGAACTTCAGTGTCTTTCTCGGTCTGTTGTTTAGCTGAGCTGCAACCTGATCCAGCTCATGTTGAGTATATTGGGCAAGACATGTCTTTTTGGGAAAGTACTGTCGAATTAGCCCATTAGTGTTCTCGTTTGTTCCCCGCTGCCACGGACTCTGAGGATCGCAGAAGTAAACTTTAACTCCGGTGCTGCCAGTAAATTCCAGATGCCTGGCCAGCTCCATTCCTCTGTCCCATGTCAGTGATTGCCGGAGTTCAGGCGGCAAGCTCAGGAATTTGTCGGTAAGAGCCTGATTCACTGAGAAAGAATCTTTGCCCCTGAGTCTAAGGATGATCGTATAACGTGATTTTCGGTCTACAAGTGTGGCTATATGCGAGTTTTTTGTGCCTGATACTAAATCGCCTTCCCAGTGCCCCAGAGAGCGTCTGTTATCGATATGCCGGGAGCGTTCGTGAATTGGCGTTCCGTTCACTATATTGATCGTACCTCTTTCACCTTTGCGGGTATGGCGTCTGCCATGACGAAGGCTATGCGACCGGCGCAGATGCTGTACATTCAGGTGGTGTAGCGCTTCACGGCTACGAAAGTACAGCGTTTTATAAATTGTCTCAGGTGATATTCGCAGTGTTTTTTGACGCGGCTTCGTTCGCCTTAACCATCCTGATATTTGCTCAGGAGACCACTTCATCACCAGCTTTTCCAGAACAAGCTCTCGCAACGGTAAATTCTGATCCAGTAAGCACGGTTTTGGTCTTTTCGCCATCCTGCTGGCCCGGTTATTAGCATCAACAGCTTTGTAATAGCGCCTGCCTCGATTACGCTGAACTTCACGTGAGATCGTCGAAGGACTACGATTTAGCGCAGTAGCTATCGCACGAATGCTCATTTTGGCTGACAAACCGGCTCGTTTTTCCTCGCGCTCAGACAGCGTCAGGTGAGCTACAGCCCGCTTGCGCTCATTGGGTTTTATGCCGCCAGTATCTCTTAACATAGTGAAGATTGTTCCTGGTTTCGAACCCAGGATATTAGCTATTTCACTGAAGCCTGTTCCGTTCTTCCACAGTTCAAAAACAGATGCTTTTTCCTTTGCTGTAAATGTCCGTCTCATTCAAAAATCCTCCGCAACCCCATGTTTTCACATGACTGTTGCGTTGACCAATTGAATCTACAGTAGCCTTTTTTAATATATCGTTTTCCATTTCAACACGTTGCAGTCGTTTTTCTAATTCACGAATGCGAAGTTGCTCAGGTGTCATCGGAGAGGCCTTTGGGGATTTCCCTGCGCGTTCTTCTTTAAGCTGGCGAACCCATTTATCCATCGTGGATTTACCGACATTCATTGCCGTTGCAGCAGCGACAACGGTGTAGTGCTGATCGAGTATAAACTGGGCAGCCTCAAGCCGGAACTCTGGGCTAAAATTGCGTCTGTTACGTCCGGTCATAATGTCACCTGTTTTGACTATGAGGTGATGATATCACCTCTATTCAGTTGGCCCGATTTAGTATTCCACTTCATCCTCAATTGAGGCTGAGTCGTCGTTAATGCTGTCACGGGTTTACGTGGAGACGAGGCGGCTCTCACGTTCTTACAGGCATAAAAAAGGCCGCCGAAGCGACCTCTTATTGATTTGATATTTATCTTAGTCCCAGCCAGCGCAGGAAGCCTTTAATGCTATTAGCCTTCTTGTTGTAATGCAATAAGCACTCATCAATCACATCCTGTACGGTTATGTGATGCATGGATTTGGTTCCTGCTTCTGTGTGCTTACGATCCGCAACGCTGAAAATGCGAACGTTAAAGATATCGCCTGCCTTTTGAATATCGTACCGGTAGGTGATGTCGTTAACGCCGCCAATGTATAGCTGCATATTTTTCATAATGACTCCTAATGTTTCTAGCAAAGTCATTTTACACAAGAATGTGAATTAAGAATGAATTTCGCAGGGTTGCGGTGCTTCACAGCAGGACTTCCCCACTTACGTCTTACCCGTCAGCAAGATTGCGATCACCACCTTATCGGGGTTTTTCAATCTGTCCTTGTCGGGAGGATTCAATCTTTCGTATGGCTGCCTTGTCGATATTGCACTGGCCTAATGCGGTGTAGAGCGTGGCGTTTAGCTCAACACTTGAACCGTATATGAATGGCTGTGGAATGTCGGGAATCGGAGTGTCTGCGGTAAGGTCAGCGCTGATTGGTGCGACCGGTGCCGGTAAGTAAACTATCTTTGAGCTATTGCAGGCTGCCAGTTGCGGCAGAATGAACAAACTGATTAGCACAGGGATCGCCTTGAAGCGTCTCGTGGATGTAAACCACATGCGTCGAGCCTTTCTCAGCAAGGTTTTGCTTTTCTTCACGTGCAGCCTTTGAAATGTCGTTGATGAGGTTCATCGCAGTGACGAAGTTAAGCGTGATTGCTTCTGCTGTGTCGCCTCGCTGTTTCTCATGCTGGTATTTGTCGTGGTAGTGATATGCCGAGTAGCACACGCCGCCGAGCAGGGTCAGGACGAATAACGCGATGAGGATTTGATAACTCGTCTTCATAATCCAGTGCCTTCTCATTCCCTGCGCGAGTAACCAGCCCGGGAAGTATCCTGCCGCCGCCATAAATCCAGCGGGGGAACTGGTCGCATGCCGCTGAGATATTCCCGGCGCGTAGCAGCGTGAACATGGTGGAGTTTCGCAAGTTGCCACACCCGGCACGGAACGTTACGGATGCCGCTGCACTGAATGCATTATCAGGAAGTCTCTTGCCGTTGCCGTAGCGATTGACGCAGGACTCAGCTTCAAGGATGTTCTTCTCCCATTCCGCTGCAATCTACTGGTCATTCTTTACGGTGCCTGGCTTAACTCCATGAGTCTTGCCCATGCCATCAGTGGGTACGCCAGCCGGACAAATGTACGGGTCACGCCTGCATGACTCTGCATTTCCGATCAACTCAAGGCCGAGCTCATTAGTTCGCACATGCCCGGCATTCAGGACAATGGCGATAATGGCAGCGACCGAACAAACTATTCCCGCAGCGCCTGTCTTATTCGACTTTAAGAGGCTCATCTTTAATCATCCTTAAAGACTCGGCGACCACCGTAGCGGTGCGAGGTTTATCCGGGTGAGGAGTGTCGCGAACTTCTTCGAGGTATTTTTTGAGTAACTGAGTTCTGGCCCGGTCTTCTTCAGCACGCTGGTGCTCTTCTTTGCGCTTGGCATAGTAGGTTTTAATGGTGAAGAAGGCGGATATCAATGCGCCAAGGATAAACACATAGTCCTGTAGGCTGAGCAATGAAAACACCCCAAGGGCAGTTGACCACCAGTAGGGTAAGTTGTGTCCGTCTGCTGGATTCATTCTGTGCATCTCATCACCTCGCTATCGAAAGCAGGTGCTGTTCATGTAGTCGGGAAAGCGTCACAACCAGGTTGCGTTAAAGGGAGTTGGTTAGCTGTTTGGTTGGGCGCAAAACGAGAAAAGCCCCGCACAAGGCGAGGTTTAAAATTGGGTGGTGCTTTATTAAGATACACGTAAGGCACCTTACGGATCGGGTAATCGCACTGATTGATGCAGCAAAAGATATTCTCCGTGATCAGTCCGAGATGACCAGATTAGGAAAACAATATGAGATTGATGTGCTACTCAGGGAGTACAAAAAGAAGGAAGTCCACAAATGCACCTTTGTGTTCAACCCTTCCCTGCATGCGAAGAACGGTCGTTCAGGACATCACTATGCCGTTGGTTCGGTAAATCAGAGCTGGGAGGCTGCAATGCGCCGCGCTGGATTACGCTATCGCAAAGCGTATCAATCCAGGCACACATATGCTTGCTGGTCTTTAACTGCGGGAGCGAATCCAAACTTTATCGCTTCGCAAATGGGCCATTCAAATGCACAGATGGTTTATCAGGTTTACGGTAAGTGGATGGCTGATAGTGACAGCGACCAGATTGCCATTTTGAACCAGAAATTATCATCATTTGTCCCATCCATGCCCCACGCAAAAGCGGTTTGATGATAATTCCTTTATGTATCAATTAGCTTAAACCACTACACCTGCATGTTCATCACTTCCTGATACGCCGATACCATCTTGTTCCGCACCTGGATTCCCATCTGTAACGAAACCGAGGATTTTTGCAGATCGACCATCACATCATTGAGCGCAACACCAGGTGTACCCATGGCAAATTTTTCGGCCTGAGTACGGGCAGAGGTTTGTGTTTCGCTGATACGGCCAAGCGCTGCCTGCAACTCACCGGAAAAACTCACTTTTGGTTCGTAATTCTGAACCGGATTCCACGCAGACAACGCCGTTGCCTGCAACTGCTGAAGTACACCTTCGATGCCCTGAATTGCCATTTCCCTGCCCCAATAATTTTAAACGCGGCAAGATTAACACCTTGTCAATAGGATAAAGGCGGTAAATAGCGTCAATAAATAGACCTAATTCAGCCATCGAAAATCTTGAGAAAGAAAATAATAACGGTGCCATCTTTTTGGAACTTTTGTTGTGGGAGCCCGTTTTGTTCACTCTGTCTATTAAATATGTTGTCTACGCTCTGCTGCGGGGTGCTCAATGACCGCCGCGGCCCAGGCACAAACGCCACAAAACAAAACCCAGGAGTGGCTGTCTCGCATCCGTGCAAATCCTAAAATCCCTCTGGTCATCGCTGGCGCTGCGGCTATCGCTATTCTTGTCGCGATGGTGCTGTGGGCCAAAACGCCTGATTATAAAGTGCTATATAGCAACCTGGCGGATCAGGACGGCGGTGCCATCGTCACTCAGCTTACTCAGATGAATGTGCCTTATCGTTTCTCTGATAATGGCAGCGCGATTCTGGTCCCGGCCGAAAAAGTCTATGACCTGCGTTTGCGCATGGCGCAACAAGGGTTGCCGAAAGGCGGTGCGGTCGGTTTTGAATTACTGGATCAAGAAAAATTTGGTATCAGCCAGTTTAGCGAACAAGTGAACTACCAGCGAGCGCTGGAAGGTGAACTTGCCCGTACCATCGAAACCCTGGGCCCAGTCAAAACAGCACGCGTGCATCTGGCGATGCCAAAACCTTCTTTGTTTGTCCGTGAACAAAAATCCCCTTCAGCTTCCGTGACTATTAGCCTGGAACCGGGTCGTGCGCTAGATGAAGGACAAGTCAGTGCCGTCGTGCATATGGTTTCAAGTGCTGTCGCTGGACTGCCACCGGGTAATGTCACGTTGGTTGATCAGGGCGGGCATCTGCTTACCCAGTCCAATACCGCAGGCCGTGATCTCAACGATGCGCAGCTTAAATATGCGATGGATGTCGAAAACCGTTATCAGCGCCGTATCGAAGCGATTCTTGGCCCTATTGTGGGTAGCAATAATGTTCATGCGCAGGTCACCGCGCAAATCGATTTCTCGAATAAAGAACAAACACAAGAGCAGTACCACCCGAACGGCGATGCTTCTCAGGCCGCGGTGCGTTCTCGCCAGCTCAACCAAAGCGAACAAGTGAATGGCCGCAACCCTGGTGGTGTGCCGGGTGCGCTGTCAAACCAACCAGCTCCAGCGAATAACGCCCCCATTTCAACGCCACCGCCAGCCACTCCTGCTAATGGCCAGCCACAACAAGCTCAGGCAACGTCAACATCTTCACAAACTGGCTCGAGTAACACCCAGCGTGACGAGACCACAAACTACGAGGTTGACCGCACGATTCTCCATACCAAGTTGAACGTCGGTGATGTTCAGCGTCTGTCGGTCGCAGTTGTGGTGAATTACCGCCAGCTTACCGATGGCAAGCCTTTGCCATTGACCGCTGATCAGATGAAGCAAATTGAAAATCTGACGCGTGAAGCAATGGGCTATTCCGATAAGCGCGGCGATACGCTCAACGTCGTTAACTCGCCGTTTAGCGCATTCGAGGAAACCAGTACTGAGTTGCCGTTCTGGAAACAGCAAGCCTTCTTCGAAATGCTGATGTCGGCAGGCCGCTGGTTGCTGGTGTTGATTGTCGCATGGCTGCTGTGGCGCAAAGTGGTTCGCCCGCAACTGCAACGCAAAGTCGTGACACAACAAGCTCAGGTTGAAGCACAACGCCAACGCGAGCAAGAAGAAGAAGCGGTCTCTGTGCGCCTGTCGAAAGACGAACAACAACAGCAACGCAAAGCTAACCAACGTCTCAGCGCTGAAGTGATGAGCCAACGTATCCGCGAGATGTCAGATAACGATCCACGCGTCGTTGCGCTGGTTATCCGCCAATGGATGAGTACCGAACTATGAGTATTACCGGCACAGAAAAAAGCGCCATTCTGATGATGACCATAGGCGAAGATCGTGCAGCCGAGGTGTTCAAACACCTCAGCCCGCGCGAGGTGCAGCACATCAGTGCCGCGATGGCCAGCGTTCGCCAGATATCTAATAAACAGCTGACCGACGTGTTGGCCGAGTTCGAACAAGAAGCCGAGCTGTACGCCGCCCTGTCGGTTAACGCTAACGACTATCTGCGTTCAGTCTTGATAAAAGCACTGGGTGAAGAACGTGCGTCCAGTCTGCTGGAAGATATTCTGGAAACTCGCGAAACCACTTCGGGTATGGAAACGCTCAACTTTATGGAGCCGCAGAGTGCCGCGGACCTTATTCGCGACGAGCACCCGCAAATTATCGCCACCATTCTGGTGCACCTAAAACGTGGCCAGGCGGCAGATATTCTGGCGCTGTTCGATGAGCGTTTACGTCACGACGTGATGCTGCGTATTGCTACCTTCGGCGGCGTCCAGCCAGCAGCACTGGCCGAATTGACCGAAGTGCTCAACAACCTGCTCGATGGCCAAAACCTCAAGCGCAGCAAAATGGGCGGCGTGAGGACTGCAGCAGAGATTATCAACCTGATGAAAACGCATCAGGAAGAAGCGGTTATCACCGCCGTTCGCGACTTCGATGGCGAGCTGGCACAAAAAATTATCGACGAGATGTTCCTGTTCGAAAACCTCGTTGCAGTCGACGATCGCAGCATCCAGCGCCTGTTGCAGGAAGTGGAATCCGAATCGCTGCTTATCGCACTCAAAGGGGCAGAACAGCCACTGCGCGAGAAGTTCCTGCGCAATATGTCGCAGCGTGCAGCCGATATTCTGCGCGACGACCTTTCCAACCGCGGCCCGGTACGTTTGTCGCAGGTGGAAAACGAACAGAAAGCGATTCTGCTTATCGTTCGTCGTCTGGCAGAAAGCGGCGAGATGGTAATTGGCACCAGCGAGGATACTTATGTCTAACGGACTTCCCTGGAAAATCTGGACGCCAGACGATCTGGCACCGCCTTTGCAGGCATTCGAACCGCTGTTCTCGTCCGATTCTACTGCTGCCGAGGACGAGTTTCCTCAGCAGGAGAGCGAGCCTGATTTAGAGCAAACTCTGGCGAAAATGCAGATGCAGGCGCATGAACAAGGTCATCAGTTGGGTTATGCCGAAGGGCATACTGCTGGGGCGGAAGAAGGTCGCAAAGCGGGTTTTCAGCAAGGCCTGGAACAGGGTCTGGCTGAAGCAAAACAGCAGCAAGCGCCTGTTCACGCAAGGATGCAGCAGTTGGTCAGCGAGTTCCAGTACACGCTGGATGCCCTCGATAGCGTCATCGCTTCGCGTTTGATGCAAATGGCTCTGGAAGCAGCACGCCAGGTTATCGGTGAGACAAAAGGCATTGATAACAGTGCACTGATTAAACAGATTCAGGTGCTATTACAGCAAGAACCGTTGTTCAGTGGCAAACCGCAACTGCGTGTACATCCCGATGATTTACAACGCGTTGAAGAGATGCTTGGCGCAACACTCAGTCTACATGGCTGGCGGTTGCGCGGTGACCCGAGCCTGCATCAGGGAGGCTGCAAGGTTTCCGCTGATGAAGGCGATCTCGACGCAAGTGTGGCAACACGCTGGCAGGAACTCTGTCGCCTTGCAGCACCTGGAGTATTGTGATGACCGCCCGTTTAACCCGCTGGCTCACTACGCTCGATAATTTCGAAGCGCGGATGTCACAGTTACCCACCGTTCGCCGTTATGGCCGACTGACGCGTGCAACCGGTCTGGTGCTTGAAGCCACCGGCTTGCAACTGCCTTTGGGTTCAACTTGCATTATCGAACAGCACTCCAGAGACATCGAGTGCGAAGTCGTGGGTTTTAACGGCCAAAAACTGTTCCTGATGCCACTTGAAGAAGTTGAAGGTATTTTGCCTGGTGCGCGCGTATACGCCCGTGTCAGCGGTGAAGGTGGCCTGCACAACGGAAAACAATTACCGCTCGGCCCGGCACTGTTGGGTCGCGTGCTCGACGGCAGTGGCCGTCCACTCGACAGCCTTCCGGCCCCCGAAACCACCACCATGGGTTCGCTGGGTGCCGCTCCCGTCAACCCGTTACTACGAACACCTATCGAACATGTACTGGATGTCGGCGTGCGCCCCATTAATGCGCTGCTGACTGTCGGCCGTGGGCAACGTATGGGCCTGTTTGCCGGTTCCGGCGTCGGCAAGAGCGTGCTGTTGGGCATGATGGCGCGTTATACCGAGGCTGATGTGATAGTCGTGGGTTTAATCGGTGAACGTGGGCGTGAAGTAAAAGATTTTATCGAGAACATTCTCGGCCCTGAAGGTCGTGCACGTTCGGTCGTGATTGCTGCCCCGGCAGATGTCTCACCGTTGTTGCGCATGCAGGGTGCTGCATATGCAACGCGAATCGCCGAAGATTTCCGTGACCGTGGCCAGCATGTGTTGCTGATTATGGACTCCCTTACCCGCTATGCGATGGCGCAACGTGAAATCGCGCTCGCCATTGGTGAACCTCCCGCGACCAAAGGTTATCCACCGTCGGTCTTTGCCAAACTCCCGGCGCTGGTTGAACGTGCGGGTAACGGCATACATGGCGGCGGGTCGATTACCGCATTTTATACCGTTTTAACCGAAGGCGATGACCAACAAGACCCGATTGCCGACTCCGCACGCGCCATTCTTGATGGCCACATTGTGTTGTCGCGCCGTCTTGCAGAAGCGGGTCACTATCCCGCTATCGACATTGAAGCGTCAATTAGCCGCGCCATGACGTCATTAATTACCGACCCGCACTACGCAAAGGTTCGTCATTTCAAGCAACTGTTATCCAGTTTCCAGCGTAACCGCGATTTAGTTAGCGTCGGGGCCTATGCCAAAGGTAGCGATCCGCTTCTCGACAAAGCCATTGTGCTGTGGCCGCAGCTGGAAGCCTTTTTGCAACAAGGAATTTTAGAATGCAGCGGCTGGGAAGAGGCTTGTCAGTCACTGGAAATTATTTTCCCGACAGTTTGATGTTTGAAGAAATTGAGAGGTCATCATGAACCAAAGCACCGCACTGGATACCCTGCGCGACCTCGCAGAAAAAGAGGTCGACAATGCCGCAGTACGCTTAGGGGAAATGCGCCGCGGCTGTCAGCAGGCTGAAGAACAACTCAACATGCTGGTTAACTATCAGTTTGAATACAGCACCAGTCTCAATGACAACATGAGTCAGGGCATTGCCAGTAACCGTTGGCAGAATTATCAGCAGTTTATTCAGACCCTTGAGAAAGCCATTGACCAACACCACCAACAATTAATGCAGTGGAACAATAAGGTCACCCAGGCACTCAATTTCTGGCAAGAGAAACAAAAAAGATTACAAGCCTGGCAAACGTTACAAGACCGAAAGGCGGAGCAGGTGTTATTGGCTGAAAACAAACTCGATCAAAAAATGATGGATGAATATGCCCAGCGGGCAACACTGAGGAAAGTAGAATGATGACACCGCCCCTGATAGTAATTTCTCCTGACGTCGCTGGTATTTTGCCTACTACAGGTAGCGCAACCACAACAGATAAAGGTTTTAGCGAAGACTTTCTGAGCCTGCTCGGTAAAGCGTTACCTGACCAGTTGACACTTACAGACGGCAAAACAGTGACACTTGCAGACGGAAAAACTGTGTCGCTTGAAGCTGCGCTGAATAAAACGGCGGGTAAAGGCATAAGCACAGTCGATGAAAAAACCACCCTCACTTCACTGTTAGACAATCTCGACACGCCAGAAGCGTTATCTGCCCTGCTCTCTAATATAAAAAAAACCAGCAGCGACGATAAAATCTCCCAAATTGATGCGCAGAATGCTCAAACCACTACGCTGAGCAACGCTGATATGCAGGCTTTGAGCGCGCTTTTTGCCATGTTGCCACAGCAATTGACAGCCGCCAGCCCCCTGAAGATCCAGCCTGAAACGCATGGGGATGTGGATGGGAATCAAACCAACACGTTAAATGCTTTGCTCTCGGGCAGCGGAATTAAAAACCTCATCCCTGGTGATACGAGTGGCAATTCCACGGTGTTGGACAAAACCGTCGGGATGGAAAAGTCTCCTGTTGCAGCTAATGCACTCTCCACCAGCAAGGAACCGTTAGCAGAGACTAAAACCTTCACCGCTTTCAACAGTCCGGACAATGGCAGCCGTGACAATACGGCAAACAACACGACTACCGCTTCGACGATTACAGCACCAGCCTTCAGTACTGCGACTGTAGCAACGCCTGCCTCGACACAAATTGCTGTGCCTGTTGCGCCACAGATTAGCGCGCAACTGGGAAGCCAGGAATGGCAGCAATCAGTGAGCCAGCACATTACCTTGTTCACACGCCAAGGGCAGCAAAGCGCTGAGTTACGTCTGCATCCTGAAGATCTCGGCCAAATTCAAATCAGCATGAAACTTGACGATAACCAGGCGCAATTACAGATGGTCTCGGCCCACAGCCACGTGCGTGCAGCACTTGAGGCCACATTGCCTAACTTGCGTATTGCGCTGGCAGAAAGTGGTATTCAGCTGGGGCAAAGCAGTATCAGCAGCGAAAGTTTTGCCGGGCAGCAACAACAATCTGGCCAACAGCAGCAACAGACACAGCGTTCAGCAGGCGCTTTCCCGTCATTGGGTGAGTCTGAATCGCTGGCCGTTCCTGGCAGTATTCAACGTTTAGCATCAGGTAATAATGCAGTGGATATTTTTGCCTGAGCAGCTTTCCCTAAGCTAAACGAGAAAGGTAACAACAAAAATCACGTGTTTTCGGGCCTTTGAACGCCCGAAAACACGTGATAATTAACCAATATGCAGTACCGATACAGGAAAGATGCGTTTTATGACTGACATCGCTTTGCCCAAAAGCCGCAAGAGGTCCATCTGGATTCTTTTACTGGTCCTGATTACTCTTGCTGCGTGTGCTACCGCAGGTTACAGCTACTGGCGTATGCAGCAGCAACCCGCTTCTGCTCAGCTTAAGGCGCCTGCACCACCACCAGCACCTGTTTTTTTAGCGCTGGATACGTTCACCGTTAACCTCGGTGATGCTGACCGCGTTTTGTATGTCGGTATCACTTTGCGCCTGAAAGATGATGCTACGCGCCAACGTCTGAGCGAATTCTTGCCAGAAGTGCGCAGCCGCTTACTGCTACTTTTCTCCCGTCAGGATGGCGCACAACTTGCCACCGATGAAGGGAAACAAAAACTAGTCGAAGCCATAAAGAACGCGCTGGCTCCGCCACTGGTCGCCGGGCAACCACAACAGGCAGTCAGCGACGTGCTGTATACCGCCTTCATTTTGCGGTAATCCCATGGGCGATAGTATTCTTTCTCAGGCCGAAATTGACGCACTGTTAAATGGCGACAGTGACAGCAACAACGAACCGACTGCGGGTGCGTCGACAGAAACGAACATTCGTCCGTATGATCCTAATACCCAGCGTCGCGTGGTACGTGAACGCTTGCAGGCGCTGGAGATCATTAACGAGCGTTTTGCCCGTCAGTTCCGTATGGGGCTATTTAACCTGTTACGCCGTAGTCCGGACATTACCGTCGGGGCGATTCGTATACAGCCTTATCACGAATTTGCCCGCAACCTGCCGGTACCCACTAACCTCAACCTGATGCACCTCAAACCGCTGCGCGGTACTGGCTTGTTTGTGTTTTCACCAAGCCTTGTGTTCATCGCCGTTGATAACCTGTTTGGTGGTGATGGGCGTTTTCCAACCAAAGTTGAAGGTCGGGAATTTACCCATACCGAACAGCGTGTCATTAACCGCATGCTGAAACTGGCGCTGGAATCGTACAGCGACGCATGGAAAGCCATTTATCCACTCGATGTGGAATATGTGCGTTCCGAAATGCAGGTGAAATTTACCAATATCACGACGTCGCCAAACGACATCGTGGTGAACACGCCATTCCATGTAGAAATCGGCAACCTGACCGGCGAGTTTAATATCTGCCTGCCGTTTAGCATGATTGAACCGTTGCGTGAGCTGTTGGTGAATCCACCGCTGGAAAACTCCCGCCAGGAAGACCAAAGCTGGCGCGATACGCTGGTACGTCAGGTACAGCACTCTGAGCTGGAGCTGATTGCCAACTTCGCAGACATTCCGCTGCGTCTGTCGCAAATTTTAAAATTGAAACCTGGTGACGTGCTGCCAATTGATAAGCCGGACAGAATTCTGGCACACGTTGATGGTGTTCCAGTGCTGACCAGTCAGTACGGCACGCTTAACGGTCAGTACGCTTTGCGCGTCGAACATTTGATCAACCCGATACTGAATTCGCTGAACGAGGAACAGCCCAAATGAGTGATATTAATCAACCGTCCGACGACAATGCAGGCTCCGTGGACGATCTGTGGGCTGACGCGCTAAACGAACAAAAAGTCTCCACTAAAAGTACGGCAGACAGCGTATTCCGTGCGCTGGAAAGTAATGACATTGCCGGGGCGATGCAAGATATCGACCTGATTATGGACATTCCGGTCAAGCTGACCGTGGAGCTGGGTCGTACGCGCATGACCATCAAAGAACTGCTGCGTTTATCGCAAGGTTCAGTCGTGGCACTGGATGGCCTGGCAGGTGAACCGCTGGATATTCTCATCAACGGATATCTGATTGCGCAGGGTGAAGTGGTGGTGGTGGCCGATAAATACGGCGTACGTATCACCGACATCATTACACCTTCTGAACGTATGCGTCGTCTGAGCCGTTAATTCGATGAAGACCCAGGCAACAGTACAGCAGGCTGTACAACCACAGACTGCCGCCAGCACCAGTTCTCCGCTTGTTCAGGTGAGCGGAGCATTAACGGCGATTATTATTTTGATTTTGCTTGCCGCCTGGGTTGCAAAACGTTTCGGTTTCACACCGAAAACGGGCTCCAGCAAAGAGATGAAAGTCAGCGCCAGTTGCAGCGTTGGAGCCCGCGAACGGGTGGTGATTGTTGATGTACCAGACGCGCGTCTGGTGCTCGGCGTCACCGCTGGGCAAATTACCCATTTACATACTCTGCCACCCGTACCCGTGAGTGAAACTGTGTCCCCAGTGGCCCCTGCTGATTTTCAGAGTCTGATGAAAAACCTGCTTAAACGTAACGGGAAAGATTGATGAAACGTTGGCTCCCCTTCTCGTTGCTCGGGCTGCTGTTAGTGATGCCAGCCGCCTTTGCTCAATTGCCGGGTCTTGTCAGCCAGCCGATGTCCAACGGCGGCCAAAGTTGGTCGTTACCGGTGCAGACGCTGGTCTTTATTACCTCGCTGACTTTTTTACCCGCCATCCTACTGATGATGACCAGTTTCACGCGCATCATTATTGTTTTTGGTTTGCTGCGCAGTGCATTGGGTACCCCGTCAGCACCGCCAAACCAGGTGTTGCTGGGACTTGCGCTGTTTTTAACATTTTTCATTATGGCCCCCGTGTTCGATAAGATTTATACCGACGCGTATCAGCCATTTAGCGAGAACAAAATCCAGATGGAAGACGCGCTGGAAAAAGGTTCTCAGCCCCTGCGCGAGTTCATGCTACGCCAAACCCGTGAAGCGGATCTGGCGCTGTTTGCCCGACTGGCAAATACCCCACCGCTCGAAGGTCCGGAAGTCGTACCGATGCGCATATTGCTACCGGCCTATGTCACCAGCGAGCTGAAAACCGCCTTCCAGATTGGCTTTACCGTTTTCATTCCGTTTCTGATTATCGACCTGGTGATTGCCAGCGTGCTGATGGCGCTGGGGATGATGATGTTGCCACCCGCAACCATTGCTCTGCCCTTTAAATTAATGCTGTTTGTGTTGGTGGATGGTTGGCAACTGCTTGTCGGCTCACTGGCACAAAGTTTCTACAGTTAGAGGGGAAAAAGATGACTCCTGAGTCGGTCATGATGATGGGCACCGAAGCGATGAAAGTGGCTTTGATGCTCGCCGCACCGTTGTTGATGGTGGCAATGGTTACAGGTCTTATCATCAGCATGTTACAAGCCGCCACACAGATTAACGAAATGACGCTTTCGTTCATCCCAAAAGTGATTGCCGTGTTTGTCACTATTATCGTGGCAGGGCCATGGATGCTTAATCTGTTGCTGGACTACATGCGCACCATGCTAACGAACATCCCGATGAACATTGGATGATTCACGTTGATAGCGGGCAGTGGCTCACATTACTGAGTATGGGATTCTGGCCATTTCTACGCATTATGGCCCTGATTTCTACCGCCCCCATTCTGAGCGAACGCTCCATTTCAAAGAAGGTAAAAATTGGCCTTGGGCTAATGATTACCTGGATAATTGCCCCGACAATTCCTGCCGCAGATGTGACGATTTTCTCGGCCGCAGGCTTCTGGCTCGCGGCACAACAAATACTGATTGGCATTGCACTGGGCTTTACCATGCAGTTTGCCTTTGCCGCCATACGTACCGCAGGGGAAATCATCGGACTACAGATGGGCTTGTCTTTTGCCACCTTCTTTGACCCTGCTAGCCGCCTGAATATGCCGGTACTAGCGCGTTTTATTGACATGCTGGCAATGTTGCTGTTTCTGGT
>DATERH010000197.1:0-26141 GCA_035271785.1 Buttiauxella sp. | reverse complement strand
GCTGCTCAACTGGTGAATAACCTGACGCTGGATGCGACTGATCCGCTTTCGAAAGAGACGGATTATAAGAAATGCGCCGTCAAACTGGCGAAGGTGTAAGGGGATAACATCATGAAAAAAACCATCCTGACCAAGACGTTTGTTCAATGGATTGCCGCGTTTACTCTGCTAGTGAGTGGGGCGTTGTGGGCTGCCAGCGGGGTCGATTTTACACAGTCACCTGAAGTTTCAGGCACGCCGGAAGGTTCGGTAAAAATGCCTAAGCAGCAGGGGCGTATGGCGCTGAACTATGTCAATCAACCGCCACTTATCCCGCACAGCGTTGACGGCTACCAGGTGAGCAAAAATACCAATCGTTGTCTGCAATGCCATGGCGTTGAACATTACCGCACGACAGGGGCGCCGCGCGTCAGCCCGACGCACTTTATGGACAGCGACGGCAAGGTGCTTTCCAACGTCGCGCCACGCCGCTATTTCTGCCTGCAATGTCATGTTCCTCAAACCGATGCGCCACCGATTGTCGGGAACACATTCACGCCGTCTAAAGGTTTTGGAAACTAGAGGCCATTATGGATAAATCAACCCGCAAACCGGGCATCATCCGCCGTATATGGCAGTGGTGGCGTCGCCCGAGCCGCCTGGCGCTGGGCACTTTACTGCTGATTGGCTTCGCTGGTGGGATTATTTTCTGGGGTGGCTTTAACACCGGCATGGAGATGACCAACCGCGAAGAGTTTTGTATTGGCTGTCATGAAATGCGCGCCAACGTCTACGAGGAGTATATGCAGACCGTGCACTACAACAACCGTAGCGGCGTGCGTGCCACTTGCCCGGATTGCCACGTTCCGCATGAGTGGGTGCCGAAAATTATCCGTAAAATTCAGGCCAGCAAAGAGTTGTATGCCAAAGCGTTTGGCATAATCGACACGCCGCAAAAGTTTGATCAGCATCGTCTGGTAATGGCGCAAAACGAGTGGCGCAGGATGAAAAACAACAACTCGCAAGAGTGCCGCAACTGCCACAACTTTGATTACATGGATTTTACCGCCCAGAAAACCGTCGCGGCGAAAATGCATGATAAGGCAGTCAAAGATGGGCAGACCTGTGTGGATTGCCATAAGGGGATTGCGCATAAGTTGCCCGATATGAGCGAAGTCAAAAATGGCTATTAGTTTTTCTATTAATTAATTATTTCCCCCTAAATAATTCGAGTTGCAGGAAGGCGGCCAGACTGCAAGTCCCCAGGAACATAGTGAACTATGTGACTGGGGCGAGCAGTTGCAGCCAACGCATCTGCAGCTTGAAGTATGACGGGGAGCAAGACAAACGCTAAATCAAAGCCTATGATTATCGGCTCCCCTAACTCACTGTGGAGACGGTATGTCAGTCAAAATCGAAGTCATCAAAGATAAAATTCTCTCAGAAAATTACTTCATCCTCCGTAATATCACCTACGATTTATACCGTAACGAAGCGGAAGCTATCCGTCACAAACGTGAAGTCTATGACCGGGGTAACGGTGCCACGATACTCTTGTATAACTGCGATAAAAAAACTGTGGTGCTGACGCGCCAGTTCCGTGTCGCAACGTGGGTCAATGGCAATGCCGATGGCATGCTAATTGAAGCCTGCGCGGGTCTGTTAGATGCTGACGAGCCGGAAACCTGTGCGCGTAAAGAAGCGATTGAGGAGACGGGTTACGAAGTGGGTGAAGTCGAAAAATTATTCGAGCTTTATATGTCACCGGGTGGTGTCACAGAACTCATTCATTTCTACTTTGCGCAATACAGCGACGCTCAACGTGAAAACGCAGGGGGTGGGATTGATGACGAAGATATTGATGTGCTCGAATTACCCTTTAAACGAGCGATGGAAATGGTCGCAAGTGGTGATATTCGTGACGGAAAAACAGTCATTCTGCTACAACAGCTGAAATTACGCGGAGTGATGGACTAAAAACAATATAATTCAATAGGTTGAAGGTGGTTGGCTTTAACGCTAGCTATCCGATAAATCCGATTGAGCGTAAACGTTAATCCGACGAAGATATCGCCACATTTTGTATACTCGTCATACTTCAAGTTGCCTCTTTGTTGGCTGCGTTTACTCACCCAGGTCACTTACTTATGTAAGCTTCCAGGGAGTCGTTCCCTTGCCGCCGTGATGTAACTCGAATTATTTAGGGTATAAGTTAATCTCTCTTCGTCTTCTCAGGATATGTGCCGACAATGTTTCTGCGCAAAGAATTGCTGTTTCTCTTTTTATTCTTTATAGCGAACTCTGTTTTCGCGGCAGCGGCACAAAAATTATTCTCCGACTGGCAAGTCACCTGCAACAACCAAAATTTTTGTTCAGCCCGTAACACCGGGCTTCATCATGGTCTGGTCATGACGCTGACTCGCAGTGCTGGTGCGCGTACCGATGCGACTCTTAGAATTGATTTGGGCAATTTGACTACCACCGAACTGCAAGCCCCACCGATTGCGCCACAAATGTTGTTGGATGGCGAATCGCTGGTGTTGGATCTGCCGAAATGGCAGGTCAGCCCTCATCATCTCAAAACCGACGATGCGGATGCGATCAATGGTTTCCTCGATAAAGTGGCCAATGCGGATGCCATTACCCTGAAACAAGGGAAAGGAAACATCTCGCTCAGCGGCCTGAAAGCCTCGTTACTGTTTATTGATAGCCAGCAACAGCGAGTGGGCAGCGAAACCGCTTGGGTTAAGAAAGGTGCCGATCCGCCACTGAGTGTACCGCCTGCGCCCGCACTGAAAGCCGTCAAGCTGACTAACCCAACGCCGACACCGCTTACACAATCGGAACTGAGCGACTTGATGGATTACGGCACCTGGCGCATGAATAACACCCAGTGTTCGTTAGATCCGGCTCGTCGAGAAGTGCGCGTGTTTGCCCTCAGTGACGACAAAGCGCTGCTGATGGTGGGCTGTGAAGCCGGAGCATACAATATTGTCGATCTCGCGTGGGTCGTATCACGCCAGAAGCCGTTTGCTGCACAGCAAATCCGTCTAAAACTGCCGTTCACGCCAGGCAGTGGTAACACGGAACTTGAACTGATGAATACCGGGTACGACGAAAACAATAAAGAGCTGACGACACTTGCGAAAGGACGCGGTATCGGTGATTGCGGAGTCGCAACGCGCTGGCGTTTTGACGGGCAACAATTTCGTTTGGTGCGGTATGCAGAAGAGCCGTCTTGCGATGAGTGGAATGGGAGTGCTTCTTGGCCAACTTTATGGGTGACTAACTAATCCCCGCTGTCTTTCAAGTTGCTGGTGTGTTGGCGGCGGTCACTTTCCCGAATCACTGACTCAATACCCCGTCATACTTCAAGCTGCAGGTGCGTTGGCAGCGGTCACTCACCCCAGTCACTTACTTTAGTAAGCTCCTGGGGGTTCTTGAGTTTGCCACTTTCCTGCAACTCGAAGTATTTAGGGGTTACCGTCAATTTTCAAAAAAGATTAAACGCCCAACACCTTCTTCGCTTTAGCGACCACATTCTCAACGGTAAAACCAAAGAACGGGAACAACTTATCGGCGGGAGCGGATTCACCGTAAGTCGTCATTCCGACAATCGCTCCTTTCAGGCCGACATACTTGTACCAATAGTCCGCAATACTGGCTTCCACAGCGATGCGCGCAGAAACTTCTGAAGGCAAAACAGACTCTCGATAAGCTTCGTCCTGCGCGTCAAAAGTATCAGTTGAAGGTAGCGAAACCACGCGAACTTTATGCCCTTCGGCTTCGAGTTTATCTGCCGCCAGCACCGTGATTTCTATCTCAGATCCCGTCGCAATCAGAATGACATCCGGCGTGCCCTCACTGTCTTTGAGAATGTAACCGCCCCGGCTTATAGCCCTGAGCTGTTCTGGCGTTCGTTCCATTTGCGCGAGGTTCTGGCGCGAAAGAATCAGCGCCGTTGGCCCGTTATGACGCTCGATTGCCGTTTTCCACGCCACTGCGGCTTCAACCTGGTCGCACGGTCGCCAGGTACTGAAGTTAGGGGTCATGCGCAGGCTCGCCAGTTGTTCAACCGCCTGGTGCGTGGGGCCATCTTCGCCAAGGCCAATTGAATCGTGGGTATACACCATGATTTGCCGGGCTTTCATCAGTGCCGCCATACGCGCAGCGTTTCGTGCGTATTCGACAAACATCAGGAAGGTGGCGGTATACGGCACAAAGCCGCCATGATGCGCAATGCCGTTGGCGATGGCCGTCATACCGAATTCGCGCACACCGTAGTGAATGTAATTCCCGGCGATGTCCTCTTTGATGGATTTGGACTCTTTCCAGATGGTCAGGTTACTCGGGGCCAAATCAGCAGAACCGCCCAGCAACTCTGGCAAACTTGGTCCATAGGCATTAAGCGCGTTTTGCGAGGCTTTACGGGTGGCAATTTTCTCCGGATTAGCTTGCAGTTTTTCAATGAAATTCTGCGTGGTTTCTTGCCAGCTTTCTGGCAATTCACCGTGCATCCGGCGATTAAATTCAGCGGCGAGCTCAGGATGTTCTTTGGCATAGGCGGCAAACTTTTCATTCCATGCGGCTTCTGCTTGCTCGCCTTTTTCTTTGGCATCCCAGGCGTGATAAATCTCTTTTGGGATCTCAAATGCCGGATAGTCCCAACCCAGTTGTTTGCGGGCGAGTGCGACTTCCTGTTCACCAAGAGGCGCGCCGTGTGCCTCTTCTTTACCTGCTTTATTCGGTGAACCGAAACCGATGACGGTGCGACAAATAATCAGCGACGGCTTATCTTTGACGCTTTGCGCTTCCTGAATCGCTTTCTTCAGCGCTTCGGGGTCGTGACCGGCAATTTCATGCACCACATGCCAGTGATAAGCCTCAAAGCGTTTGGCCGTATCGTCGGTAAACCAACCTTCGGTTTCGCCATCAATGGAAATACCGTTGTGATCATAGAAGCCAATGAGTTTACCCAGGCCCAAGGTGCCCGCCAGGGAGCAAACCTCATGGGAGATGCCTTCCATCAGGCAGCCATCCCCCATAAATACGTAGGTAAAGTGATCGACAATTTCATGGTCGGGGCGGTTGAATTGCGCCCCTAATGTGCGTTCAGCAATCGCCATACCGACGGCATTGGCAAGCCCCTGGCCAAGCGGCCCCGTGGTGGTTTCAATACCTGGCGTATAACCAATTTCCGGATGTCCTGGGGTTTTAGAGTGAAGCTGGCGGAAGTTTTTCAATTCCTCCAGCGGCAAGTCATACCCGCTCAGATGCAGCAGGCTGTAGAGCAGCATCGAGGCGTGACCATTGGAAAGAATAAATCTGTCCCGGTCAGCCCACGTGGGGTTGGTAGGGTTATGGTGTAGGAAGTCGTTCCATAACACTTCGGCAATATCTGCCATTCCCATCGGAGCACCTGGGTGGCCCGAATTTGCTTTTTGTACCGCGTCCATACTCAGGGCACGAATGGCATTAGCAAGCTCTTTACGAGATGACATGTTTCACTCCGTGGTTGTCGTTCAAAGTTTGGCGGCGAGTAAATCTTCCAGTTTGCGTTGGTCAATGGCAAACAGGCGGATGCCTTCTGCGAGTTTTTCGACGGCCATTGGGTCCTGATTATGTTCCCACCGGAAATCAGCTTCGCTAATCGGTTCTGGGCGATGGAAGCCCTGCGAAGTCGGCACCAATTTACGCACTACAGGTTCATCACTTTCCTGCAGCTGTTGCAGCAGATTAGGGGCGATAGTCAGGCGGTCGCAGCCCACTAACGCCAGAATTTGTTCGGTGCGGCGGAAACTCGCACCCATCACGATGGTACTGTAGCTATGATGCTTAAAGTAATCATAGATATTGCGTACCGATTTGACGCCCGGATCTTCTTCAACGACATATGGGTCCATCGGCTTACGTGCCTGATACCAGTCGTAGATACGGCCAACGAACGGTGAAATCAGGAATACGCCTGCTTCGGCACAAGCACGTGCCTGGGCAAAGGAGAACAGCAGCGTCAGGTTGCAATCGATACCTTCTTTTTGCAGCTCTTCAGCGGCACGAATACCTTCCCAGGTGGAGGCAAGCTTGATAAGAACTCTCGATTTATCAATGTCAAGCTCTTCATAAAGTTCAATCAAATGGCGGGCTTTAGCGATGCTTTTTTCTTTGTTAAAAGAGAGATGAGCGTCGACTTCCGTCGAGACACGCCCAGGAATGCTTTTCAGAATTTCCGCACCGAAATTGACTGCCAGTTTGTCGCAGGCTTGTGTCACCTGAGCTTCTTGCGTGCCTCCGCGCTGTTTGCCATAAGCAATGGCATCATCAATGAGTGTTTGATAGTGGGCTAATCCGGCTGCTTTCAGTAGTAGCGAGGGGTTAGTCGTTGCATCCATGGGCTGGTAATGACGGATAGATTCGATGTCACCACTGTCGGCAACAACGGTGGTGAATTGTTTGATGCTGTCTAGCTGATTCATGGCTATCTCCTTGAGATACAAGGTGTTGCTTGAGTGCTCCATGTCGCTTTCGACGAAAATTCATCAAAGACATAACTAAAAAGCATAGCAGATAGGCATAGCATTGTTGTTAATGATGGGTAACATAATCACCCTGATTTCCTAACAATTTTGCCAGGTATTGTTGATTGTATGGCGATGTTCAAAGTTTAGAGCGCGAGCAAGCGCGATACTACATGGCCTTACCAAGACCTTACCGACCCTTTATACCCGTCGGCTTTCAGGCCGCAGGTGTGTTGGCTGCGTTCGCGCCCCGAATCACTTACTTATGTAAGCTCAGCGGGATACGCTTTCTTGCCGCCTTCCTGCAACCCGAAACCCATTGGGTATTGATTATGAAAAAAGGAACGAAGAAATGGATGAACAACTGAAGCAAAGTGCCCTCGATTTTCACGAATTCCCCATTCCCGGAAAAATTCAGGTCTGCCCGACCAAACCACTGGCCACTCAACGTGATCTGGCATTGGCCTACTCTCCGGGGGTTGCGGCACCTTGTCTTGAGATAGAAAAAGACCCCCTTGCGGCGTACAAATATACGGCGCGCGGTAATCTGGTGGGTGTGATTTCTAACGGTACCGCGGTGCTAGGACTGGGCAATATCGGTGCGCTTGCAGGCAAACCTGTTATGGAAGGTAAGGGTGTTCTGTTCAAGAAATTTGCCGGTATCGACGTGTTCGATATCGAAATCGATGAGATGGACCCAGACAAATTAATTAACATTATTGCGGCACTCGAGCCTACTTTTGGCGGCATCAACTTAGAAGATATCAAAGCCCCAGAGTGTTTCTATATCGAGAAAACGCTGCGCGACCGCATGAACATTCCTGTGTTCCACGACGACCAACACGGCACCGCGATTATCTGTACCGCTGCGGTACTTAATGGTCTGCGTGTGGTTGAGAAAAATATTTCTGATATCCGTCTGGTGGTGTCCGGGGCAGGGGCTGCAAGTATCGCCTGTATGAACCTGCTGGTGGCATTGGGCATGCAGAAGCACAACATCGTGGTTTGCGATTCCAAGGGTGTTATCTATAAAGGCCGTGAAGAGAACATGGCGGAAACCAAAGCGGCTTACGCGGTGGAAGATAGCGGTAAACGCACCCTGGATGATGTCATTGAAGGTGCTGATATCTTCCTTGGCTGTTCCGGCCCGAAAGTGCTGACCCCAGATATGGTCAGGAAGATGGCGCGTGCGCCGCTGATTTTGGCGCTGGCAAACCCAGAGCCGGAGATTCTGCCGCCGCTGGCGAAAGAAGTGCGCCCGGATGCGATTATCTGCACAGGCCGTTCCGACTACCCAAATCAGGTGAACAACGTGCTGTGCTTCCCGTTCATCTTCCGTGGGGCGTTGGATGTGTGTGCCACAGCCATTAACGAAGAGATGAAACTGGCGGCGGTTCACGCGATTGCTGAATTGGCTCATGCCGAGCAAAGCGATGTGGTGGCTTCTGCTTATGGCGAAGAAGAGCTGACATTCGGCCCTGAGTACCTGATCCCTAAACCGTTTGATCCGCGTTTGATTGTGCAAATTGCCCCTGCGGTGGCGAAAGCGGCGATGGATTCGGGTGTCGCAACACGCCCAATTAAGGATTTCGATGCTTATAAAGATAAGCTCACCGAATTCGTTTACAAAACCAACTTGTTCATGAAGCCGATTTTCTCCCAGGCGCGTTTGGATCCTAAGCGTGTGGTTCTGACAGAAGGCGAAGAGGCGCGTGTGCTGCATGCGACTCAGGAACTGGTTACCTTGGGCCTGGCGAAGCCAATTTTGATCGGTCGTCCGGCTGTTATCGAGATGCGTCTGAAGAAATTAGGCCTGCAAATTCGCGCCGGTATTGATTTCGAGATTGTGAATAACGAATCCGACCCGCGTTTCAAAGAGTACTGGAACGAGTACTACAACATCATGAAACGTCGCGGTATCACACAGGAACAGGCGCAGCGTGCGGTGATCAGCAACACTACGGTTATCGGCGCAATCATGGTTCATCGTGGCGAAGCGGATGCGATGATCTGTGGGACTGTCGGTGACTACCATGAACACTTCGAGGTGGTTGAAAAGCTGTTTGGTTATCGTGAAGGGGTTAAAGCCGCTGGTGCTATGAACGCGCTGTTGCTGCCAAGCGGCAACACCTTTATTACCGATACCTATGTGAACGACGATCCAACCCCGGAAGAGCTGACGGAAATCACGTTGCTTGCCGCAGAAACGGTGCGTCGTTTTGGTATCGAACCGAAGGTCGCGCTATTGTCGCATTCCAACTACGGTTCTTCCGACTCCAAAGCAGCCTGCAAAATGCGCAAGACGCTGGAAATGGTTCGCGAACGTGCGCCAGAGCTGGAAATCGATGGCGAAATGCACGGTGATGCGGCGTTGGTGGAAAGTATTCGCCACGAACGTATGCCAGACAGCCCGCTGAAAGGTTCGGCAAATATCCTGATCATGCCAAACGTTGAAGCCGCGCGTATCAGCTACAACCTGCTGCGCGTTTCCAGCTCAGAAGGGGTGACTGTCGGGCCAGTATTGATGGGGGTGGCGAAACCGGTGCATGTGTTAACACCGATTGCCTCTGTTCGTCGTATTGTGAATATGGTGGCGTTGGCGGTGGTCGAAGCGCAGACACAGCCGTTGTGATTTAAACCCAATCTCTAACCGGTAAGAAATAACGAAGAAGGCAGCCTCCGGGCTGCCTTCTTCGTTAAAGGTGTGCTGACGAGGGAAGGGGACAATGGGAGGCCCCTCTACATTTGTGTCGTCAATGTCAGGTGCAAGGTACCGGTATAATGCCCTGCGGTTTTACTGGTGATTGCAAATTCAGGCGTGGTGAAGCGTAGCGCTGTAGGGACACACAGCACAGCTTCAGGAATACCGGGCAGATGCACCGAGCGCAACGGTAAGCTGGAAATATCTTTTGCTACGTAATTTTGCCAGTTGTCCAAAGCCACATAGGCTCTTGACGAGAGATCTAATATCTCAAGCTTGTAGTCGATACGGTTGGAATCGTCAATTTTGCCGTCGTGATAAACAGAAAAAAGACCATAATCACGTCCAGGCAGTCCGTCGTAATCATCTTTAGGGGAAATAATAAACTCGCTGCTGTTGGAGTTATAGCCGTCATAGAGACACAGGTCGAGGGTTGCACTGCCGTTTAATTTAACACCGCTACCGGTGGTGCCGGGCAATGGCCGAAGATTTAAATCGACATGTGGAGTCGCAGTACCAAAGTCAGGGATGTAAATTTGTTGGTTATTTGTATCGGAAACATTCAGGGTGATCGCTGCGTGCCAGTCTGCGAGTTTAATTCTCGGATCCCATTGCATTAAGCTCATTTTTACGTCGGCCTGCCATATCCCGCCAACGGGTATTTTGCTCAACTCCTGGGCTGGTATTGAAAGCGTGAGCTGTGATTCATCGTTGACGTGAGTGCTATAACAGTTTATTTGATTAGCCGCATAAACCTGGTAAGGCCCGCCAATCACGCCCGAACCGGAGCATCCATTCCCGGTGTTATCGAGGATATTATGAAAGCCTTCCAGATTAATAATCTGAGTCATACCGCTTCGTTTCTCGGTAAAAATAAGTGGAATCGAAGTTTTTCCCGATTTTACACCTGTTACTGATGTACTGCACTGGCCGGCGGCTGGACTCGAACTGGACAGGCAAACCCAGGCATTCCGACCCCATAGACCTTTATCATCGGTATCGTACCCTCCGCTTTCATTGGTCCAGATTGCAACACTTTGCGGCTGGCTGGATTTATCAAAAGTAAATTCTACCTGCGTGTCGCGCCCGGTAGGTTCTACGCGAGTGGCATTGACTTGTCCGCAATAAAGAATGAAAAGCAAAACCAGCGAAATGCAGTCTGCAATCTGTTTGCGGTAGGCCATTTTTGCCCCAATTTTTAATAAGATGATTAATTTGTATTAAGGATAGTTCTGATTTTCACTTCTTACCGTTTTCACATTTGCGGGGTTAAAACGCGTTTAACCTGCCAGTCAACCTGGTGATACGCAGGCGTTAAAAGTCGGTATCGAGTGAGGAGTCTACTGGAGTCAGGCTATACGTTGCAGGGGAATGAACAGACCTTTCAGGATTTCTATTTGCTGCAAGGTAGTGAAGTCCAAAATAGGGTTCTGCTCATTCCATATAAAAGAGTTGATGAATTATATAGGGCTAAGTTTAGGTGTTGTTGGGTGTAGCATTTTATATGTGCCGTGGAGTTTTTTTTATTCGCTAGCGACAGGTTAAACCCAATCACGCACCCGAATAAATTCGTTCAAGGCAGCCTCCGGGCTGCCTTCTTCTGGCTGATAGCTATATTCCCAACGCACCAGTGGCGGCATCGACATTAAAATCGACTCTGTGCGCCCCCCCGTCTGCAAGCCGAATAACGTACCGCGATCCCACACCAGATTAAACTCGACATAACGGCCTCGGCGGTAGAGCTGGAAGTCGCGCTCGCGTTCACCCCACGGCAAGGCTTTACGGCGTTCGACAATCGGCAGATACGCCGCAAGATAACCGTTTCCTACCGCTTGCATAAAGTTAAAGCAATAATCGAAATCTGGCGTGTTCAGATCGTCAAAGAACAAGCCGCCAATACCGCGCTGCTCATTGCGATGTTTAATAAAGAAGTAATCGTCACACCACTTTTTGTAACGCGGGAAAACGTCATCACCAAATGGCTGGCACAGATCACGTGCTGTTTTATGCCAGTGAATCGCATCTTCTTCAAAACCGTAAAATGGCGTTAAATCAAAACCACCGCCGAACCACCACACGGGCTCACAGCCCGGCTTTTGGGCAATAAAAAAGCGCACGTTGGCGTGGCTGGTGGGGATGTATGGATTGAGCGGATGCACAACTAACGACACGCCCATCGCTTCAAAGCTACGCCCAGCAAGTTCCGGACGATGTGCTGTCGCTGAGGCGGGCATTGCGTCGCCATGCACATGGGAGAAATTCACGCCCGCCTGCTCAAAAATAGTCCCACCGCGTAATACACGGCTGCGCCCGCCACCGCCACCTTCACGCTGCCAGCTATCTTCTTCGAACGAGGCACCGTCAACGGCGCTAAGTTGCTGACAAATGGTGTCCTGCAATTGCAGCAGGAATTGTTTTACGGCGTGAATATCAGGCGTGTTCATAGGGTTCAACGTTTTTTACTGTGAGCTTTTTGGTTATCAAACCAATTGAAGTAGCTAATGATACCAGAGGCAATCGCATTTGCGATTTTTTGGCGGAACGCGGTAGTGCCAAGCAACTTCTCTTCACCGGGATTGGTAATAAACGACGTCTCGACTAACACCGATGGAATCGACGGCGATTTCAGCACCACAAACGCGGCTTGTTCGGTGCTACGGCTGTGGAGTTTATGCACCGGTTTTATCTGCTTGAGGATATGCGACCCCAACGTCAGGCTGTTTTTGATAGTATCAGTTTGCACCAGATCGAACAGAACCTGTTGTAGGTATTGATCTTTGTGTTTCACTTTACTGCCAGCCACGTCATCGGCGGCGTTTTCTTTATCAGAAAGATATTTCGCCATCGCACTACTGGCACCCCGATTGGAAAGGGCAAACACCGACGCACCGGCAGCCGTAGGGCTGGTGAAGCCATCGGCATGAATCGACATAAACAAATCGGCGCCATGCTTATGGGCGATTTCTACGCGATCATACAGTGGGATAAATTCGTCACCGGAACGTGTGAGTTTGGCGTCTATTCCTTGGCTTCTTAATATGTTGCGCACATTCTTAGCGACCGCCAGCACGACATGTTTCTCTTTTGATCCATTATGCCCAATCGCACCGGTATCAATACCACCGTGGCCTGGGTCGAGCATCACCACCCGACGAGCACCCGACTTCTTGGTTGGTTTACTGTGGTTAGTGGTGGTTTTGAGTGGTTTGGTCTCAGAGTTAGCCAAAGCCTTATTTACACCCGTTAAGGTTAGGGCAGCCAATCCAGTAAGCAGTAACTGGCGGCGGGTAGTTAAATGCGTCAGTGATTTAATTTTGCTCATGCGGCTAGTTTTTTATCTTTAAAATTGCAGATAGGCATTTATAGCGTATCGGTAAAGGGTAAACGACAAGCATTTTCCTGAAATGATTATACTCGTCAGACTTCAAGCTGCTGGTGCGCTGGCGGCGCTTACTCACCCGAATCACTTACTCATGTAAGCTCCGCGGGACTCGCTTTCATACCATCTTCCCGCAACTCGAATTATTTTGGGTATCTTTTTCATTTCTAAAAATTAATGAGTGGATAGTATGCCATTTTTTAGCTGCTTATTGGCGAAATGGTCACTTACCTTCATAATCACTCTTTTATACTTTCAGGTGGCTAATTCCATGGAAATACGTGTTTTTCGCCAGGATGATTTCGAAGAAGTCATTACACTTTGGGAACGTTGCGACTTACTGCGTCCGTGGAACGATCCTGAAATGGATATTGAACGTAAACTCAATCATGATGCGGATCTGTTCTTAGTGGCTGAAGTGGGGGGGGAAGTGGTTGGCTCATTGATGGGCGGCTATGACGGACACCGTGGCTCCGCATATTATCTCGGTGTACATCCAGAATATCGTGGTCGTGGCATCGCCAACGCGTTGCTCAGCCGCCTGGAAAAAAAGCTTATCGCGCGCGGTTGCCCAAAAATTCATATCATGGTGCGTGAAGAAAACGACCTGGTGATTGGCATGTACGAACGCCTGGAATACGAGCAGCAAGATGTGGTGCTACTCGGCAAGCGTTTGATTGAAGACCAAGAATATTAATGCCTTACCTGTATCCACCGTCAGATTACGATACCCACGGTAATCTCAAAACACCCATTTTACTCTGGTGCATCCTCCTGTTGCAGGCGCGAACCTGGTTTGTACTCGTGTTAGCTGCGGCATCGAGCCAGCAGGGTGATGCCATTCTCGGTGCGTTCTACCCAGACCGGGATACTTTTTGGTTTGGGCTTCTGCCCGGTATTCCTGCTGCACTGGCATTTATGATGAGTGGCCGCCGTCATTTGCGCCCTCGTTTATGGGCGATGTGGCGCTGGGTACTGGTTGCTGCGCAAGGCGTCGTTTTAGCCTGGCAACTGCTGTCGTTATGGCAGGGCGAGGAGCTAACCGGAGTGACATTGTCGCTGCTGATCGCTGATATCTTTGCCTTGTGGTGGTTGTGTCGCAACCGCCGTTTACGGGATTACTTCACGCTTAGCTGTGAATAAACTGGCACTTTTGGGAAAGTTTGTACTCCAAAGCGCGTACCTATGCTTAATAAAGGAATTTCTGATGAAAACACTGCGCCTGATGTTATTAGGGTTGCCACTGGTTTTAAGCGGCTGTTCGACGCTGTCTGCGGTCAACTGGTCTGCGGCAAATCCAATGAACTGGTTTGGCTCGTCGCTTGAAGTGAGCGAGCAAGGTGTGGGTGAGATAACTTCTGACACGCCAATGGATGAAAAAGTCATCAGTAGTGCATTGAACGATAACTACCGTCTGCGCAGTGGTATGAAAACCGATAACGGCGAAATAGTGCGTTTCTATGAAGCAATGACTGACAAAACGGTGATGGTGGTTGTTAACGGCGAAAAAGGCACAGTCAGCCGTGTAGATGTCATGGATAGCGATATTGAAACCGATAGTGGTGTCAAAATTGGTACGACTTTCAGCACCCTGTACGACAAAGCGTTTGACTCATGTGTCAAAGCCAGTGGTGATGACAGCGACAGCGTTGAGTGCAAGGCGCCCAACAGCCAGCATATTAGTTATCTGTTTAGCGGCCAATGGCATGGCGCGCAGGAATTGATGCCGTCTGATGACACGCTCAAAAACTGGAAAATCAGCAAAATTATCTGGCGCCGATAAAAATTAACCCAGGGTTTGCGTCTTCTCAAGAAGGCGCGGCCGTAATTGGGTATTATGAAGGGATAAACGCCACGTAGAGTGGCGTGTTTTTTTTAGGAGGATTCATGTCTGATGTTCAATCTGGCGTTCTGCCGGAGCATTGCCGCGCCGCCGTTTGGCTGGAGGCGAGTTTTCAGGGCGATTTCGATGCGCTTCGTCAAGGCTGCAAAACCTTTAATCAGTCGCTAACGACATTTCAGGAAAAATTTCCTGATGCGCATTTAGGCGCGGTAGTCGCGTTTGGTCATGACCTGTGGCGTGATTTAAGTGGTGGCGAAGGTGCTACAGAGCTGAAAAACTTTACCCCATTAGGTAAAGGCCTGGCACCAGCCACTCAGCATGATGTGATGATCCACATCCTGTCCCTGCGTCATGATGTGAATTTCTCTGTGGCGCAAGCTGCACTTGCCGCATTCGGCGATGCTCTGAAAATTGAAGAAGAAATCCACGGTTTCCGTTGGGTTGAAGAACGTGACCTGAGCGGTTTTGTTGATGGTACTGAAAACCCGCAGGGTGAAGAAACGCGTCGTGCAGTCGCCGTGATTAATGACGGCGTTGATGTCGGTGGCAGCTATGTGTTTGTGCAGCGTTGGGAACACAATCTGAAGCAGCTTAACCGCATGAGCGTGAGTGATCAGGAAATGATCATGGGGCGTACCAAAGAAGCCAATGAAGAGATTGATGGCGATGAACGTCCGGAAACTTCGCACCTAAGCCGTGTTGATTTGAAAGAGAATGGTAAAGGCCTGAAGATTCTGCGCCAGAGCCTGCCATACGGTACTGCGAGTGGTACACACGGCCTCTATTTCATCGCCTACTGTTCCCGTTTGCATAACATAGAACAGCAGTTGATGAGTATGTTTGGTGAAACAGATGGCAAGCGCGATGGCATGCTGCGTTTCACAAAGCCTGTGACTGGCGGGTATTACTTCGCTCCGTCTCTCGACAAGCTGTTAAGCCTGTAAGGGCTACCTTACTCGCCGTTCTGGCACCGGGCAGTGCTCAAAATCCTCACGTACTTCATGTACGCTCCGGTTTTTGCGTGCTGGCCGTGGTCAGCCTGCCTTTGCCGCTAACACCCTATCTTTCTGAGCTTATACCTCTTTCTTATTGCAAATCACTAAACGATATATAAAACCGTTACAGCTTTGACACTCGTTATAAATACACTGGTCATCATTAAGCAGACCGTAATACCCAAAAGATTTCAAGATGCAGGCAGGCGGCAAACGAGCGAATCCCGATGAGCTTATCCAGGTAAGTGATTCGAGTGAACGAGAGCAGCCAACGCATCTGCAACTTGAAAGATGACTGGTATATCACATTTATAAGGGTACCCAATGGCCATGACGTCGGTTAAAAAAGTCTGGAGTGCTTTCGTTGTTTCTGCGTTATTGGCAGGTTCAGCCCATGCTACAGAACTGTTGAACAGCTCTTATGATGTGTCTCGTGAGCTATTTACCGCATTGAACCCTGCTTTCCAAAAGCAATGGGATGCGGAAAATAAAGGCGACAAGCTGGTGATTAAACAATCTCATGCCGGGTCATCAAAACAAGCGTTGGCGATTTTACAGGGTTTAAAAGCAGACGTTGTAACTTATAACCAGGTATCTGACGTGCAGATCCTGCACGACAAAGGCAAGCTGATCCCAGCCGACTGGCAGACCCGTTTACCGAATAACAGTTCTCCGTTCTACTCCACTATGGGTTTCCTGGTGCGCAAAGGTAATCCGAAAAATATCCACGACTGGAGTGATTTAGTTCGCCCGGACGTGAAGCTTATTTTCCCAAATCCAAAAACCTCAGGTAACGCACGTTACACCTACTTAGGCGCATGGGGTGCGGCGAACAAAGCTGACGGTGGCGATAAAGCTAAAACCGAACAGTTCATGACGCAGTTCCTGAAAAACGTCGAAGTCTTTGATACCGGCGGTCGTGGCGCAACCACAACATTCGTTGAGCGTGGTTTGGGCGACGTGTTGATTAGCTTTGAATCTGAGGTGAACAACATCCGTAACCAGTATGCGAAAGACGGCTACGAAGTGGTGGTGCCGAAGGTCAATATTCTGGCTGAGTTCCCGGTGGCGTGGGTGGATAAAAACGTCAAAGCCAACGGCACTGAAAAAGCAGCGAAAGAGTATCTCAACTTCCTGTATAGCCCGGCGGCGCAAACCATCATCACTGACTATTACTACCGCGTGAATAACCCGCAGGTCATGGACAAACTGAAGGATAAATTCCCGCAGACTGAATTGTTCCGCGTGGAAGATGAATTTGGTGGCTGGCCTGAAGTGATGAAAACCCATTTTGTGAGCGGTGGTGAGTTCGACAAGTTGCTCGGCAAGGGGCGTGAGTAATGTTTGCTGTTGCCTCCAAACGTGTGTTGCCAGGCTTCACGTTAAGCCTTGGCACCAGTTTGTTGTTTGTTTGCCTGATTTTGCTGCTGCCTCTGAGCGCACTGGTGATGCAACTTTCTGAGATGACGTTGGCTCAGTATTGGGAAGTGATCACCAATCCACAGGTTGTGGCTGCGTATAAAGTGACGCTACTGTCTGCGGGTGTGGCGTCTATCTTTAACGGTTTCTTTGGCATGCTGATGGCGTGGATCCTGACTCGCTATCAGTTTCCGGGGCGCAGCCTGCTTGATGCATTAATGGATTTACCGTTTGCGTTACCCACGGCGGTAGCCGGTTTAACGCTTGCAGGGCTGTTTTCGGTGAACGGTTGGTACGGCGAATGGTTGGCACAGTTTGGTATCAAGGTGACATACACCTGGTTGGGGATTGCCGTTGCGATGGCATTTACCAGCATCCCGTTTGTGGTCCGAACTATTCAGCCAGTGCTTGAAGAGTTAGGACCCGAATACGAAGAAGCGGCTGAAACCCTGGGTGCGACGCGCTGGCAGAGTTTCCGTCGCGTGATTTTACCGGAGCTTTCTCCGGCGCTGATGGCGGGGGTTGCGTTATCGTTTACGCGTAGCCTGGGTGAGTTTGGCGCGGTGATTTTTATCGCCGGTAACATCGCCTGGAAAACCGAAGTAACGTCGTTGATGATTTTCGTGCGTTTGCAGGAGTTTGATTATCCGGCAGCCAGCGCCATTGCCTCGGTCATTCTCGCGGCTTCACTGCTGTTGCTGTTCACCATTAACACGTTGCAAAGTCGCTTTGGTCGGCGAGTGGTAGGTCACTGATGACGGACGTAACTGAATTGAAAAGCTATAGGCGCACTGGTTTTAACTGGGGAAAATGGGTTCTCATTGGCCTCGGTGTGTTGATTTCGTTTCTGCTGCTGGTGGTGCCAGTCGCCTCTATTTTTGTCCATGCATTCTCAAAAGGGTTGATGCCTGCGCTGCAGAATATTGTCGACCCAGATATGTTGCACGCCATCTGGTTGACGGTGATGATTGCCCTGATTACCGTGCCAGTGAACCTGGTGTTCGGTATTTTGCTTGCCTGGCTTGTTACGCGTTTTGACTTCCCGGGCCGCCAACTGCTGTTGACGCTTCTGGATATCCCGTTTGCGGTTTCACCGGTCGTTGCAGGTTTGGTTTATCTGCTGTTCTACGGTTCAAATGGCCCGTTAGCTGGCTTCATGGATGCACATAACATCCAGATTATGTTCGCCTGGCCGGGTATGGTGCTGGTGACAATTTTTGTGACCTGCCCATTCGTGGTACGAGAGTTGGTGCCGGTGATGTTAAGCCAGGGTAGCCATGAAGACGAAGCGGCGATTTTGCTGGGTGCTTCGGGCTGGCAGATGTTCAGACGTGTCACATTACCCAATATCCGTTGGGCGCTGCTTTATGGCGTGGTGTTAACCAACGCCCGTGCCATCGGCGAGTTTGGCGCGGTGTCAGTAGTGTCCGGTTCTATCCGCGGTGAGACTTTCTCACTGCCATTACAGATTGAATTGCTAGAACAAGATTACAACACCGTGGGTTCCTTTACTGCCGCGGCGTTATTGACCCTGATGGCAATCGTTACGTTGTTCTTAAAGAGTGCGTTGCAGTGGCGCCTGAGTAGCCAGGAAAAACGCCTGCAACAGGAGGGAAATCATGAGCATTGATATTACCAATATTAAGAAATCTTTTGGTCGCACCCAGGTGCTGAACGATATCTCTCTGGATATCCCTACTGGTCAAATGGTGGCGTTGTTGGGGCCTTCTGGCTCCGGTAAAACCACGCTGCTGCGCATTATTGCCGGTCTTGAGCATCAGAACAGTGGGCGCATTAGCTTCCACGGTACCGATGTCAGCCGTATTCACGCCCGTGAACGTAAAGTGGGCTTTGTGTTCCAGCATTACGCACTGTTCCGCCATATGACGGTGTTCGACAATATCGCCTTTGGCCTGACGGTATTACCGCGCCGCGAGCGCCCTTCGTCTGCGGTGATTAAACAGAAAGTGACCCGTCTGCTGGAGATGGTGCAGTTAGCGCATCTGGCTGATCGTTTCCCGGCACAGTTGTCAGGTGGGCAGAAGCAGCGTGTGGCGCTGGCGCGTGCATTGGCGGTTGAACCGCAAATCTTGCTGCTTGATGAGCCGTTCGGTGCCCTGGATGCTCAAGTACGTAAAGAGCTGCGTCGCTGGCTGCGTCAGTTACACGAAGAGTTGAAATTCACCAGCGTATTTGTCACCCACGATCAGGAAGAAGCGATGGAAGTTGCGGATCGCGTGGTGGTGATGAGCCAGGGGAATATCGAACAAGTTGATACGCCTGAAGCGGTTTGGCGTGAACCTGCGACCCGCTTCGTGCTGGAGTTCCTCGGCGAAGTTAACCGCATGAAAGGCACTGTACGCGGAAGTCAGTTCCATGTCGGTGCGCACCGCTGGCCGCTCGGCTTCACTCCTGCCTATCAGGGGGCCGTGGATTTGTTCTTGCGTCCGTGGGAAGTGGATGTCAGTCGCCGTACCAATCTGGATTCCCCGCTGCCGGTACAGGTGCTGGAAATCAGTCCGCGTGGGCATTACATGCAGTTGGTTGTTCAGCCGCTTGGCTGGTATGACGAACCATTAACCGTTGTGTTGCGTGAAAATCATGTCCCTGTGCGTGGCGAGCGACTGTTCGTTGGTCTGCAACATGCGCGTTTGTACGAAGGTAATAACCGTATTCAAGGTGTAGACCTCGCACAGACTGCCTGATAACTTTACCGTACAACACGACACGCAAAGGCGGCCCACGTGGCTAATACCGTTCACTAAAGCCAATGAATGAGGGGCAACACCGGGATTTGGTTCCCGGAGGGACGCCAAACCCGGTGGTCGCCCCGGATATATCGTTCTTAAACTAACGGTGTTAGCCCACGTGGCCGCTTTTCTTATTTTTAGGTAAGTATGTGGGCAGGCAAGTGGATACCTTAGAAAGCACAATTGGCAATACACCTCTGGTTAAATTACAGCGCACTGGGCTCGAAAACGGCAGTGAAATTTGGGTAAAGCTTGAAGGGAATAACCCCGCAGGCTCAGTAAAAGATCGCGCAGCACTCTCAATGATTGTGCGTGCGCAAGCTCGCGGTGAAATCTCACCTGGAGATACGCTCATAGAAGCGACCAGCGGGAATACCGGAATTGCGCTGGCGATGATTGCCGCCCTGAAAGGCTATCGTATGAAGCTGTTGATGCCGGACAACATGAGTATGGAGCGCAAAGCGGCGATGCAGGCTTATGGTGCGGAATTGATTCTTGTGACCAAAGAGCAGGGTATGGAAGGGGCTCGCGAGTTGGCGAGTTTGATGGATGAGCGCGGCGAAGGCAAAGTTCTCGACCAGTTTAATAATCCCGATAATCCCTACGCACACTACAGCACCACTGGGCCGGAAATCTGGGAGCAGACCCAAGGCCGTATCACGCACTTCGTTTCAAGCATGGGAACGACCGGAACAGTAACCGGCGTAAGCCAGTTCATGCGTGAGCAAGAAAAATCGGTAAAAATCGTCGGCTTACAACCAGAAGATGGCAGCAGTATTCCAGGCATTCGCCGTTGGCCGCAAGAGTGGTTGCCGAAGATCTTCAACCCGAGTCTGGTTGATGAAGTGATTGATATGTCACAAGTCGAAGCAGAAAGAACCATGCGTCGTCTGGCACGCGAAGAGGGGATTTTCTGCGGCGTGAGTTCAGGTGGTGCAGTGGCTGGTGCATTACGAGTCGCACAGGCAAACCCTGGTTCTGTTGTGGTTGCTATTATCTGTGACCGCGGCGACCGTTATTTATCCACCGGGGTTTTTGGCGAAGACAGTTATTCGCAAGGCTCCGGTATTTAAATCTTAATCAGGTTTACAGCCAAACAATGACGGTACCGTAAAGGTGCCGTTTTTTTTGCGTCTGGATTATGAGGTGAGTTGATTGGATAAAATGATAGTAATGTCACGGTGACTTACGGTCTACTGCCATCTCCCTATAATGACTTGACATTAATAATGGGGTTTAATATTTATCTCACCCCGAAAATAAATAACAAGCAGGTGAAAAGATGGAAATAAAACAACCGGAGGATTTCTTTCTCACTCCAGAACATGCTTTCTGTTTGTTTATGTTGGATAAACAAGAAATGGCGGATATGCATGGCCATGATTTTGATGAACTGGTGATTGTACGCAGCGGCAGTGGTTTTCATATTATTAACGATCAGGTGGAATTAATCGGGCAGGGTGATTTCTTTTTTGTCACGGCAAATGATATTCACCATTACGAATCCACTAATAATCTGTCGCTGATAAATTTATTATTCCATAAGCAACGCCATTTTAGGTTCATACAAAATATTGATGAATTACTGGGTGTCGTCAGGATGCACAGAAAAAATTTTACGCATCATAACGTTTGTTTGTCAGAGAGCGAACTGGCGAGAATTGTTAAATTGACCGATGAACTTAGCGCGCGGCGCGATGACAATTATGACGCCGTTTATTTCTCTGCCGCTGAAGCCGTTATCCTGGAAATCATATCGCTGCTTTGCTGTTGTATTGGCAGAAAAGTAGACCGCAATCGTACGGCCGATAACTGTCGGCAAAAAATGTTCAGCTATGTACGCAAGAACTATACGCAAAATATTAACTGGGACAATTTATGTGAAGAGAGTGGAATGGCGAAACGCACTATGTTTCGATTTTTTAAACAAATGACCGGAACAACGCCTGAAAAATTTCAGCAGATATATCGTTTATTAAAGGCGCAAGAATTATTGCGAACGACCGATCTCCAGGTTAATGAAATCGCATTGGCCTGCGGATTTGTTACTGCTTCACGCTTAAACGAAAGCTATAAGAAACGTTTTTTTCGCACACCTTCTCAGGAACGACACTTAACCCAGTCTGTTTCTAATTAAATTCTCTGAAAAGCTATTTGTTTTTTATCGTGCGTATTGTTTTCTCATCTTTAAAGAAAGGTAAGCGGTTAATGAAGTTAATGTATTGATTAAAGGAGTATCCTATATGGATAAAGTCAAAGATATTAACCCCTGGTATATTGGGGTGGTTTCGGGAATGGCCTCTTATATTGATTCAGCGGCTATTGTTTCTAACGGTACGGCATTAGTGATTTATCAGAAAGCCATTGGTGTGACCTCGGCTGAAATCGGTATTCTTTCCGGCGTATTGACGTTATGTATCGCGGTCGGGGCTTTTGTCGGCGGCAGACTGGGGGATTGTTTTGGCAGGCGTAAAGTTTTTATTGTCACCATGGCGATGATTGCCGCAGGAGCGCTGATGTTAGCGTTCGGCAAGTTGTTCGTGGTTTTACTGATTGGCACGGCATTTGTTGGGCTGGCGACCGGGGCTGATCTGCCGGTTTCATTAGCCACCATTGCTGAAGCGGCCAGCGATAAAAATCGCGGCAAAATTATCGGTTTATCCAATCTGCTGTGGCTGCTTGGCATCAGTGCGACGATGGCTATTTCCGCCGTGGTCGGAGGATGGGGGCAATTAGGCGCACAGGTTATGTATCTTCATGTCGGCTTCGTGGCCGTCGTGCTGTTACTGTTGCGCTGGCAAATCCCAGAATCACCGATGTGGCTGGTGGCACGCGATGAACGGCTTCGGGGCGCTACAACCATTCGCGCGCAAAAGTCATCGTTTAAAGATCTGTTACGCGGCAAATATTTATGGCCGTTTATCGCGCTGTGTCTTTTCTATACCCTGGTGAATCTTGCCGCCAATACGGGCGGGCAGTTTGGGACTTATGTTGCGGTCAATGTGGTCGGGATTTCGGTAGAGAAAAATTCCCTGTGGAATCTTTTGCTCATGCCAGTGGGCGTGCTGTCCGGACTGTTATTTATGAAAATGGTGGATACCTCGAGAAGAATGCTGGTTTTTGTGATTGGCGCATTCTTTTTTGCCGGTGGTTTCTTTATGCCGGTATTACTTAATTTCTCTCCGCTCTCGTGGTTCTGCTTTATTTTATTTACCGCTGTGGGCAGTGGGATGGCTTTTGAAGGCATTATGAAAGTCTGGTCGCAGGAATCGTTCCCCACAATGCTGCGCTCCACGGCGCAGGGCGCTATTGTCGGCGTGGCTCGATTATCCTGCGCATTATTGGCCTTTATTACTCCCGTGTTATTGGATGCCGGGCCTGTCGCATTATATACCATTCTCTCTTTGATTATCGCTTTGGGCATGTTTATTGGCTGGCTGTGTTTCCATCGCCAGCAGCGCAATGAATTTTCCAGCGAAAGTGAAACCATTACCGACATTTATTCTGACGCATCTGAACTTCAGGCCGCACCGGTATCTCCTCATTAACGGGTTTTTATTAAGGATTATAAATCATGCTGGTAGTCAATAAAATTACGCTTGACCATGAGCTGTTGCTCTGTGGCGTTGATCAATTTCCGGTTTTAGGTTGGGAAATTGACAGCAACCATAAAAATGTCGAGCAGGTTTCTTATCAATTGCAGTGTAGTTACGATGAAGGCTTTACTGAGGTCTTATTTGATAGCGGTGTGATTATGAGTAATGCTTCCGCTAATATTATCCTTAATGATATTTCTCTGCGTCCTTCTACGCGTTATTTTGTTCGGGTGAGAATTAATGATAATTGCGGTGAGATAAGTCAGTGGAGTTCTGTCACTCAGTTTGTGAGTGGCGTGGTTGATAATTTATGGCAGGCTGATTTTATTTCTGGGGAAAGCGTTCCGGATAAAGCTAACTCCAAAGTGACTCTATTAAGAAAAGAGTTCGCGCTAAAAAATAGCGTCGCAATAAAATCTGCTTTTATACACTCGTCTGGGTTAGGGATTTATCAGCTTTTCCTTAACGGCAGCAAAGTGGGGAGCGATGAATTAACGCCGGGCTGGAGCAGCTACCATCATCATTTGCTTTATCAGACCTACGATGTGACGGAGCAACTCCAGCTCGCCGGAAATGTGGTTGGCGCAGAAGTTGGAGCCGGTTGGTATAAAGGCGATATGGGTTTCACCCGGGACAGAAATTATTATGGTGAGCAATGTGCATTTATCTGCCAGCTGGTAATCAATTATGAAGATGGAACCACAGAAACTGTCGTAACGGATAGCTCCTGGCGTGCCGAAGATTCGCCGGTTTTATTTGCTGAAATTTATGATGGCGAGATTTACGATGCGGGCCAGCAGCGTAGCGGCTGGAACAAAATAGGTTTTGACGCGTCGCACTGGCGGCCTGTGGAAACTGTTTCGCATGATAAAAAAACGCTTGCCGCGCAGGGAGCCTGCAAGGTCAAACAGATTGAAGTGCTCCAGCCACTGTGCCTGATAACCACTCCACAGGGCGATACGGTTATTGATTTTGGGCAGAATCTCAGCGGCTGGGTCGAATTTAAGGTTCGTGGCCAGCGCGGCGAGAAGGTGATACTGCGCCATTTCGAGGTGCTGGATACCGATGGGAATGTCTATCTGGATAACCTGCGCTCTGCGATACAGCGCGTCGAGTATATTTTAAAAGGCGGCGAGCGGGAGGTTTACCATCCTCGCTTCACCTATCACGGTTTCCGCTATGTGAAAGTTGAAGCGTATCCAGGGGAGCTGTCGCTTGAGAACTTTAGTGCGCTCGTCATTCATTCGGAAATGGTGCGGATAGGGCGCTTTAACTGTTCAAACAATGATTTAAACCAGCTGCATCATAATATTCTCTGGGGGCTGAAAGGGAATTTTGTCGATGTGCCGACCGACTGCCCGCAGCGTGATGAGCGCCTGGGTTGGACGGGGGATGCGCAAATTTTTTGCCGCACCGCCAGCTACCTGATGCAAACCACTAATTTCTTCTCTAAATGGCTAACCGATCTGAAACACGACCAGACGCCCGAGGGCGGAGTGCCACACGTGGTGCCTGATATTCTCACCGGGCATTGCGCGAACGATATCAATCTTGCCGAGGGCGGAACGCATTCGGCGGCGGCGTGGGCTGATGCGGCGGTGATTAATCCGTGGACGTTGTATCTGATGTACGGCGACACCCGTGTGCTGGAAAACCAGTATGACAGCATGAAGGCCTGGATTGATTTTATGCTCGCCCATTCGCAGAACCTGATTTGGGGCTATAAATTGCAGTTTGGCGACTGGGTAGCGCTGGACGCAAAAGAGGGGAGCTATTTTGGTGCCACGCCTTCAGACCTCGTTTGTACCGCGTATTTTGCCTATTCGACGGATCTGTTTAGCAAAGCCGCCAAAGCGTTAGGGCGGGAAGACGATCATCGGAAATACCGCGATCTGCATCAGCAAATCGTTGAGCGTTTTCAGTTCGAATTCTTTACGCCATCCGGCAGGCTTGCGGCAAGAACCCAGACCGCTCATATCCTCGCGCTCTATTTTAACCTTGTGCCTGCGGCGTTTAAGGAACGCACCGTGAACACGCTGGTCGATCTTCTGAAGGAGCATGATGGCCATCTGGTGACCGGATTTGTGGGGACGCCTTATTTTTGCCACGCGCTGAGTCAAAACGGGCGTGAAAAAGAGGCATGGGAACTGCTGTTAAAAGACGATTTCCCGTCATGGCTGTATCAGGTTAAGGCGGGTGCCACGACCATCTGGGAGCACTGGGACGGCGTTAAGCCCGATGGCTCAATGTGGAGCGCGGATATGAACTCGTTTAACCATTACGCCTATGGCGCGGTGGGGGAGTGGCTGTATCGTGCGGTGGCGGGTATTGAGGCTGATGAAAATGAGCCAGGCTTTAAACATATGATTATCTCACCGGTTATCGGCGGCGGGCTTTCCTGGGCGCAGGCTTCCTGGCATTCAAACTACGGTGAGATCGCCGTGCATTGGCAGGTGCAGGAGAGCAATGGCGAGCAAAGAGTGACGCTGAAGGTTAAGGTTCCCCACAATGCTCACGCCACCATCAAACTCGCCGCTTTGCGCGAGGTGATTTCAGCACAGGATTTGGTGATTGAAAAACAGGGGACTGATGGAGTCGTGAAAGTCGGTTCAGGGGAATATCAGCTGGAGTATCTGCGCGCGTAGTACACGTAGTACACGTAGTACACGTAGTACAGGCGAAAAAAAACCGGAAGTGAAAACATTTCCGGTTTTTTTTGCTGCTGGGTGATTAATCCCGCAGATTGAACATTACTTCTTGATGCGGATAACTGGAGTTTCGCCCACAATTACGCTACCAGTCAGTTTGATCAGCTCTTTGATCTCGTCCATGTTGGAGATAACAACCGGAGTCAGGGTAGACTTCGCTTTCTCTTCCAGCAGGGCCAAATCGAACTCGATAACTACGTCGCCTTTCTTAACACGCTGACCTTCTTCTGCGATGCGTTTGAAGCCTTCGCCTTTC
>DATERH010000196.1:0-5320 GCA_035271785.1 Buttiauxella sp. | reverse complement strand
AAGATGGAGTGAGACTATGGATAAGAAGATTGGTTTTATTGGTTGCGGCAACATGGGAAAAGCCATCCTTGGTGGTCTGATAGCCAGTGGACAGGTGCTTCCAGGTAATATCTGGGTCTACACGCCTTCACCCGATAAAGTACAAGCGTTGCACGAGCAATATGGAATAAATGCGGCAGAAAGCGCTCAGGAAGTGGCACAAATTGCAGATATTGTTTTCGGCGCTGTGAAACCTAATGTCATGCTAAAAGTACTGAGTGAAGTCAATTCCAGTCTGAATAAAGACTCGGTAGTGATTTCTATTGCTGCGGGCGTGACGCTGGATTCTCTGGCTAAAGCACTGGGTCATGATCGCAAAATCATTCGCGCAATGCCAAATACCCCAGCGTTAGTGAATGCAGGTATGACGTCCATTACGCCAAACGCACTGGTCACATCCGAAGATATTGCTGATGCAGTTAACATTTTCCGCAGCTTCGGGCTTGCTGAAGTCGTCACTGAGAACATGATCCATCCAGTCGTGGGGGTGAGTGGTTCAGCACCAGCTTATGTGTTTATGTTTATCGAAGCCATGGCTGATGCCGCTGTACTGGGCGGAATGCCGCGCAAACAGGCGTATCAATTTGCTGCGCAGGCAGTCATGGGGTCAGCCAAAATGGTACTGGAAACCGGCAAACATCCGGGTGAGCTAAAAGATATGGTGTGCTCGCCTGGCGGTACGACCATTGAAGCTGTGAAAGTTCTGGAAGAAAAAGGCTTTAGATCAGCAGTAATGGAAGCCGTGGTGAAATGTATGGCGAAATCCGAACACTTGGGTAAATCATAATTTTGTGACCCTCTTCAGTTTGCAGAAGAGGGTTTTAAGCTGCAATATCAGCGACTTCTGTACGGCTACGCCCTAAATTTTTAGCTTTATATAACGCCACATCAGTCGCTTTCAGCCATTCGCGGTAGCTCTCCATGCTGTGATCAAATTCAGCCACGCCGACGCTGATACTCAGCAAGATATGTGGTGCATGGGGTAAACGGAACTCATCCAGATAATCTCGTACACGAGCCATTGCTTGTATCGCACTTTCTTGCGATGTGCCGGACATAATCACACCAAATTCATCACCGCCAAAGCGCCCCACTACATCCGTAATACGCAATGTGAGTTGCAAATGTTCGGTAATTGCCAGAATAGCTTCATCCCCAACATCATGACCAAATGAATCATTAATCGATTTGAAGTGGTCGATATCAATCAATAGTAAGGTTGCACTTCGCTGGTAGCGTTGGCAGTTATCATACTCACCAATCAGCAGATGTTCCCAGTGGCGGCGGTTGTATACCCCCGTCATGCCATCACGCGTGCTCATGTGCATTAATCGTTTTTTATGCTCTGAAAGTTTCAGCGCGGTTCGGTAACTAACCAGCCCAAAATAAGCGGGATAAATCAACAAAAATGGTAAGCAAATCCATACCTGAGATGGCATGGTTTCCAGGTTAACGGGTATCTGAAAAATGCCCAGCGTCAGTGAGCAACCCAGTCCTATAAAGCCTAGACCTTTGAGAAACAATTTCAGCCCACCACAACCGACATTGTTCATGCACATCATTGCCATGATCAAAGCAGATGGAAGCACATTTATTCCCATCACCCCAATCCATACACCAGCCATAAAAGAATCAATCATTAAATTACGGAATTCTGCCTGAGCAGGGTCAGGAGCATGGTCGGCCGTTTTCCATGCGAAATGCGGCCAGATAAAACCATAGGCAACCAGTAGTAACCACCACCACCCCGACACCGGCTGCATAACCAGTACCGAGGTGACACAGAAAAAACCAGTTCCTAATCCAACAATTCTCGGAATATAAAGGCGACGGGCAAATCGTTGCCCCGAGCGATGTCGGTCATCATCGAGGTATGTCGAGCTATCCATAAACCCCCCAGGAAGCCATCTACCAGAGTTATGATCATTATTCATGATATTTAGGAATATTCTGAAACATTTGCCGTAATTATAGAAAGCTTACTTTGGGGGAAAGTATGATTTTTAGGGTGAGTCAACGGCACGACTCACCCTTTTTACTTACATGGACTGTTATTTCATGCAATTACTTATAAAGGTTTTATGCGCATCGTTAGATAATATTTGTTCATCGGCTTGAGCATTACACACTTTCATCTTCTGCTGTTGCGGAGTCAGACTTTTATCCACAGGAAGTGACTCGCTATTTTTCAAGCAGTTGTTCATATAGGTCTTGCGTTCATCCCCTTTTATGGTTTGCGCGGTGGCTTGTTGATTACACGTCGTCATACGCTGTTGTTGCGGCGTTATCATATTGCCTTCCGACACAGGTGAACCAGCAACGCCTGCCAATAAAGCCATTATTAATACGGATTTCATGGCACCCTCTTTTCTAATCTGGTGTTTTAATTTTGGACTACTGTGGGCGAAAAGGCGAACTACCAGACGGGGATATCCCGTCTGGTAGTTCTTTATTGAAAGCCGTTTCCGAGGAATATAGAGGATTAAAAAAGATTGGCTAAGATAGAAAGATCGAAATATTACTATATTCATTACCCTTAGTAACAATTAAGGGCGTTACAATAAATCCTGGTAGACAAAAGTAATACAGAAATTAAACACACGGGAGATTCAGGAGCTTGGTTAAATATTGCCTCAGCAGTTCAGTGTCATAAAGTGTGACGGTATCACCAGATCTGACATTAGATAAAGCATCTTCAATCCTGCTTTTTACAGCATGCTGCTCACTGCGTTCCATTCTGTGGAAAATTGCGGTAACGACTATTTCCAGGGCTTGTGTCTGTGCAACTAACTCTTTTGATTCTTCTTCTTTTTTGGCAAGCCTAGTCAGTAACTCAAAAGTGAGGTTTCTCATCGAAATTGTCCCAAAGGATTTGAAACATGAAGCTATCATTCTGGTTTCATGTTGCCTAGAGGTGGAAGCGACTATTTTCATATGATTTAAAGAATCTGTGCTGGATCGCAACAATATCTTAAGTATGTTTACTTGAAAATATTATCACGTGGTTATTTCAGCTCTCAAATTAACAACACATTTAATAACCAATGTAATTACTTTTGGTTCCCCCCCCCTAAAAAGAAACAATACATAGCAGACATATTAAAAACTATGGCAACTTCTGATTTCGCGAAGCTTCTTGCCGTTTTTTATGCCTGAGCATCACGGCCAACTGCCACACATTGAGCAAGACGACTAACGCCGTAGCAATAAATACCCAACGATATCCCACCATTGCTGATACACCAGCACCGATTAAAGGGCCAACTACATTCCCCAGATACATAAACGATTGGTTATATCCAAAAATCCGTCCGGTCACCTGGTCACTTGAATACTTCACAAGTAATGTTTGAACTGCCGGTAACATCGCTCCATCGGCAAAACCCAGTAAAAAACGTAATACTGCTAATTGCATAGGTGAGGTCACCCATGACATAGCAAAAAATAATATTACCGAAATAATCAGCGTCGCCATTAATACCCGAGGGGTACCAATTCTGTCCCCTAGCTTGCCTAAACTTGGGGCCGAAATAAGTGCCGAAATACCAGGAACAGCTGCGATAAAACCGCTGATAAACGCGATATTGTTATTTTCGGGTGAAAGTTGTTTGATAAAAAGCGTGAGTATTGGCCCCACCGAACCATTACAAAGCTGAATGACCATGGTCGTGAAAAACAAACTTATCATTAGTTTAGGGTAAGGAAGTGAAGCAAACACCGCTTTGCCAGATAATCGATCGGCTTTACTTATCTGAGGCCTTGCGCCTTCCTTAATCAGGAATAGTGTCACTAAAAAACTAACCAGTAATAACGCTGCCGTGACGTAAAAAACCATCCGTAATCCGAGGGTATCAGCCATGTATCCCCCAAGAAGTGGGCCAACAATCACACCGCTGATTTGTGCCGTTGAAAGTGTGCTTAATGCCCAGCCGCTGCGTTCTCTGGGAACTTGAGCGGCCACTAACGCCATCGCATTGGGAATATATCCGGAAGTGAGCCCCATGACGGCGCGTAAAATAAAAAGCTGCCAAACGTTAGTTGCAAACGCCTGTAATAAAATAGCGATCGCCATTCCAAGCGATGCTCGCAGCAGCATTAATTTCCTGCCCTTGCTATCGGCAAGGCTACCCCACATTGGCGAGACAATGGCAGAAACCAAAAACGTCACGCTAAAGGTTAACCCGGACCACATGGACAACGCTTGATGGGACGTAACGCCGAGCTGTTCAACATAGAGTGGCAAAAACGGCAGAATTTGGCTGATGGCCAGTCCGGTAAAAAAACACCCGAACCATACCGAGATAATATTGACCTTCCAGGATTCCATACCGTGCACGCTTTATAAGTGAAATAATGAAGCGGAATACTGTAAACACTATCATATAAATCTCATTTATCGACATATGTCGTAGCCACGCATCCCGAGATGAAAGTGATCAGCATGTGCCGCGTTATATTCCGGTCCCAACGAGTTACCAAAAAATTGACAGCTGTTGTCGAATACCGCATACAAGTAATCACGCCCCTTTCCATTCGCTTGCCAGCCTTTCAGAATGCTAAGTTGTTGCTTATTGGCAAAACTAAAACCACTGATGTCCAGTGCATCTGCGGTGGCATGTTCGCTGCGTCGTGCCCCTTCACGATGGTATATATTACGGCAGGCAAAACTGCCCAAGTGGGTGATACGAGTCAGCTCGCTTCCATACATGCTTTGCGCCAGGGGCACGGCACGTTGATGAACAAACATCGTGCTACTGAGTGCCAGCGGGCAACTAGCCAAAAAGCTGTTGCTCAGCCTCACGCGGCCAAAACTCTGCACTCGCACAACATGAGTCAGTGGGCAATCGCCGCTGGTATCAGGAGACTTGCGAAAATTTAATTGCCCACGCGCTTGCGCCTGCTGTAGTAATGCAAGGCAGGCTTGGGGATGGTTTGCCATTTGGCGCAGTTTATAGCGGGTCACTAGCGTCGGTGGGTCGTCAATGGAAAGCGGGGCAAACGGGTTGTATTGCGCGGGCAGGCGCTCAAAAAGCCAGAATGCAGCGGCTGCTGTGAGGGTGAGTGCAATCACAATCTTCGCTCCTTTTGCCATCCCATCTCCCAATATTGATTACGGAATAATCATTATAGAAGTTGCACGATTTTAAGCTGCAGGAAGCACATGAATCCTCGTAATGAGCGTGGTATGTTGTCCGCCTTTGTACAGTTTAAGGATGGGTTCAGGCATGGCAAAACTGCGGGTGGGTATCGTGTTTGGTGGCAAGTCAGCAGAACACGAAGT
>DATERH010000195.1:0-12770 GCA_035271785.1 Buttiauxella sp. | reverse complement strand
TAGCCATCAGGTACGTATCGTACTGGCCGAAAAAGGTGTTAGCGTTGAAATTGAGCATGTGGAAACGGATAACCTGCCTCAGGATCTGATTGACCTCAACCCAAATCACAGCGTACCGACCCTGGTTGACCGCGAACTTACCCTGTGGGAATCCCGCATCATCATGGAATATCTTGATGAGCGTTTCCCACACCCACCATTAATGCCGGTTTACCCGGTTGCTCGTGGTGAAAGTCGCCTGTACATGCATCGTATCCAGAAAGACTGGTACACCCTGATGCACATCGTGATGAACGGTTCTGCTCAAGAAGCTGAAGCTGCTCGCAAGCAATTACGTGAAGAATTGCTGGCTATCGCACCTGTATTTACTCAGAAACCTTTCTTCCTGAGTGATGAGTTCAGTCTGGTAGATTGCTACCTGGCGCCGTTGCTGTGGCGTTTGCCACAAATGGGTATTGAACTGGCAGGCGCAGGTTCTAAAGAGATGAAAGGCTACATGACTCGCGTATTTGAGCGTGATTCATTCCTCGCTTCTCTGACCGAACCTGAGCGTGAAATGCGTCTGCAAACTCGGGGCTAATTGATGGATACGTCACAATTGTCACCACGTCGTCCGTATCTGCTCCGTGCTTTTTACGAGTGGTTATTGGATAACCAGCTCACTCCGCATCTGGTGGTGGATGTGACATTGCCTGGCGTGCATGTCCCGATGGAATATGCGCGCGACGGGCAAATTGTGCTGAATATTGCCCCACGTGCTGTAGGAAATCTGGAACTGGCCAACGGCGATGTGCGATTTAATGCGCGCTTCGGTGGCGTGCCACGCCAGGTGTTTGTTCCTATGGCCGCGGTTCTGGCTATTTATGCTCGTGAAAATGGCGCTGGTACGATGTTCGAGCCAGAAGCCAGTTATGACGAAGACGGTGAAAGTCATAATGACAGCGAGCAGTTGTCGTCTGAACCAGAAATGGTTATGCAAGTGATTGATGGCTCACGCCCCGATCATGATGAAGATGACAACGACCCGGACGATGAGCCCCCTCCACGTGGTGGTCGTCCAGCGCTGCGCGTAGTGAAGTAATTCACTAAATCATTCGCGTAGTTTGCCGGTAAAAACGCAAATCGAAGCCAGTCTCAGGACTGGCTTTTTATCGCCTTAAACAAACCTGGAAACGGCATCTTTACGTCAGCCTGGATTTGCTGTGTTATGATTCGACAATATTATTTGCGATGCTTCTTCCATTAAACGGCATGATTCGGACGTAATGAGCACATTTGACGAGCAACCTCCAGAGATGACAGAAACCATCGGGCATTCGATGCGCCGTCGTCCACTTGCGCGCAAAAAACTCTCGGAAATGGTGGAAGAAGAACTTGAGCAGATGATTCGCCGACGCGAATTTGCCGAGGGTGAGCAATTGCCTTCCGAACGTGAACTGATGGCATTTTTCAATGTTGGACGCCCGTCGGTGCGCGAAGCTCTGGCGGCGCTGAAGCGCAAAGGATTAGTGCAAATCAACAATGGCGAGCGCGCTCGCGTATCTCGTCCTTCCGCAGATACGATTATTGGTGAGTTATCCGGTGTGGCGAAGGATTTCCTCTCTCGCCCCGGTGGCATTGCGCATTTCGAACAACTGCGCATGTTCTTTGAATCCAGCCTGGTGCGCTACGCTGCGGAATTTGCAAGCGATGAACAAATCGCCCGTCTTGGTAAGGCACTGGAAATGAACAGCCAGACGCTGGACGATAACGATCTGTTTATTCGATCCGATATTGAATTCCACCGCGAGCTGGCGGAGATCCCTGATAACCCGATCTTTATGGCCGTGCATGTTGCCTTGCTCGATTGGTTGATTGCCGCCCGCCCAACGGTTGCTCAGGATGTTTTGCATGCTCACAATAATGTGAGTTATCAGCAGCATATTGAGATTTATAATGCTATTCAGGCCCGCGATCCTGACGCGGCAGATGCGGCATTAAAGGCTCACCTGAAAAGTGTTTTCGCCTCCTATTACCCTGCGCCACGCAAACGCTCAGTGAAAAAGTAGCCTGCATTTTCTGAGATCGTTCTCGCGCCTTTCTTAGTAACACTCGATCAATCATCATAAATTCATATGAGCCAGATCGCATTCTGACCTCTTAGTAATGTGATGTTTGTTTTTTGATCTGGTATAACAGGTATAAAGGTATATCGTTAACTACAGAAACCAGACAACAAAGAGGCGTTTATGAAACAGAATCTTCGCGGTGTGATGCCCGCTCTGCTCACTCCATTTAATCAGCAACAACAGATTGATACCGATAGCTTGCGGCGTCTGGTTCGTTTCAATATTGAACAGGGCGTTGACGGCCTTTATGTTGGCGGCTCGACCGGTGAAGCGTTTTTACAAAGTACGCAGGAACGTGAGCAAGTGCTGGAAATCGTGGCTGAAGAAGCCAAAGGGAAAGTGACGTTAATTGCCCACGTGGGCGGTATCAGCACTCATGAGAGCCAGACGCTGGCAAGTGCCGCACATCGTTACGGGTTCGATGCCGTGTCCGCCGTCACGCCTTTCTACTATCCGTTCAGTTTCAGTGAACATTGCGATCACTACCGCGCGGTTATTGATTCCTCTGGCGGATTACCAATGGTGGTCTATAACATTCCTGCATTAAGCGGGGTAAAACTCTCGCTTGAGCAAATTGATACGCTGATCAACTTGCCGGGCGTAGGGGCATTAAAACAAACCTCCGGCGATCTTTACCAGATGGAGCAGATCCGCCGCGCGCATCCAGATCTTGTCCTCTATAACGGTTATGACGAGATCTTTGCATCTGGTCTGATCGCAGGGGCTGATGGCGGCATTGGCAGCACTTACAACGTGATGGGCTGGCGATATATGGCTATCAGGAAAGCCGTGCAAGAAGGCGATATACAGCGTGCCAGCCAACTGCAAAGTGAATGCAATAAGGTCATTGATTTGCTGATTAAAGTCGGCGTGTTCCGCGGCCTGAAAACCATTCTGCACTATATGGATGTCGTGGCAGTCCCACTTTGTCGCAAACCTTTTGCACCGGTTGAAGAGCAGTATCTACCTGAACTCAAAGCGTTAGCCGCGCAGCTTCAAAAAGAACGTGCCGCGTTCTGAACAACCGATAAAAACCGTGGTGCCGTAAACCATATCTAAACAGACTTAACCAAAGGGCGGGTCGTTACGAACCCGCACCGGGAGTGCTTTATGAATAACACTGCCCAACAGATCCCGTGGTATCGCCATTTAACTAAGCCGCAATGGAAAGCATTTTCAGCAGCCTGGATTGGCTACTTATTGGATGGTTTTGATTTTGTCTTGATAGCGTTAGTACTGACTGAAATTCAAAGTGAATTTGGCCTGACAACGGTTCAGGCTGCGAGTTTGATCTCAGCGGCGTTTATCTCGCGCTGGTTTGGTGGGCTGGTATTAGGCGCGATGGGCGATCGTTACGGTCGCAAACTCGCCATGATCACCAGTATCGTCCTGTTCTCGGTCGGTACGCTGGCCTGTGGTTTCGCACCAGGTTTCACCACCATGTTCCTGGCCCGACTGCTGATTGGCATGGGAATGGCGGGAGAATATGGCTCGAGTGCCACTTATGTTATTGAAAGCTGGCCAAAACAGCTGCGAAACAAAGCGAGTGGTTTTTTGATATCAGGTTTTTCTGTTGGCGCGGTAATTGCGGCTCAAGTATATAGCGTCGTCGTGCCTGAATGGGGCTGGCGTGCGCTGTTTTTCATCGGCATTTTACCAATTATTTTCGCGCTCTGGCTGCGTAAGAATATCCCCGAAGCTGAAGATTGGGAGCAGAAGTTCGCCGATAAAAAACCAACCAAAACAATGGTGGATATTCTTTACCGTGGTGAACACCGGTTTATCAATTTCGGCCTGACGATTGTCGTCGCAACGGCGCTCTATTTCTGCTTTGCCGGGAATCTTGGCAACGCGGTTCTTATCGCAGTATTAGGTTTAATTTGTGCAGCCATATTTATCAGCTTTATGGTGCAAAGTAGCGGCAAGCGCTGGCCGACGGGCGTCACGCTGATGGTTGTGGTGTTCTTTGCCTTCCTCTACTCGTGGCCGATTCAGGCGCTGTTGCCAACGTATTTGAAAACGGAGCTGGCCTACGATCCTAAGATGGTTGCCCATATGCTGTTCTTTAGCGGCTTTGGGGCGGCAGTCGGCTGCTGCGTGGGTGGCTTCCTCGGTGACTGGTTAGGAACGCGTAAAGCATATGTCTGTAGCCTATTGGCTTCCCAATTACTGATCATTCCTGTGTTTGCCATTGGTGGCGGAAACATCTGGGTGCTGGGTTTCCTGCTGTTCTTCCAACAGATGCTCGGGCAGGGGATCTCGGGGATTTTGCCTAAGTTGATAGGCGGCTACTTTGATACTGAACAACGTGCCGCAGGGCTTGGCTTTACCTATAACGTCGGCGCGCTGGGCGGCGCACTCGCTCCGGTTATTGGTGCCACCATTGCTCAAAGACTGGATTTGGGCACCGCCCTGGCTTCGCTTTCATTCAGCCTGACATTTGTCGTTATTTTGCTGATTGGTCTGGATATGCCATCCCGCGTTCAGCGCTGGATTCATCCAGGGGCGGTAAGAACGCATGATGCTATAGACGGTAAACCATTTAGTGGAGCGGTGAAGTCTGGAAGCTCTAAGCCCAAGTTGATTAGCGAGTAAGCTGCGTTGTATTGCCCGGCCTTGTGCGCGGGCAATTTTATTTTGAGGAAGTGTGTATATGTCATTGCTCGAAAAACTGGACTCGCAGATTGATATCTGGGGTGCGCTGATCGTCTCGTGCCAACCTGTTACAGGTAGCCCGCTTGATAAACCGGAAATCGTTGCTGCTATGGCGTTAGCGTCACAACAGGCAGGAGCTGTTGCGTTGCGTATTGAAGGAATTGAGAACCTGAAAGCTGCGCGGGCGCGGGTCTCGGTGCCAATTATCGGGATTATAAAACGTGACCTTAGTGATTCACCGGTGCGTATCACGCCATTTCTTGAGGATGTCGATGCGCTGGCTCATGCAGGTGCCAATATTATTGCCTTTGATGGTACTGATCGCGAACGTCCGGTGCCCATCAATACGCTGTTAGCGCGTATTCATCAACATAAGTGCCTTGCGATGGCCGATTGCTCTTCCGTGCAAGACGGGTTGTATTGCCGCCAGCAAGGTGCGGATCTGATTGGCACCACGTTATCCGGCTATTTAACGGTGGACACACCCGATGAACCCGACCTTGCGCTGGTTAAAGCACTACACGATGAAGGGTGTCGCGTTGTCGCCGAAGGGCGTTATAACTCGCCACAACTGGCGGCCCAGGCTATTGAGCATGGTGCCTGGGCAGTGACTGTGGGCTCAGCCATCACGCGGCTGGAATATATCTGCCAATGGTACCGTGATGCACTCACGGAGGCAGTAAAATGACGACACTTGCCATAGATATTGGCGGAACCAAACTCGCAGCAGCGTTGGTGAATAACGAACAACACATCATCGAGCGACGCGAGTTACCCACGCCTGCCAGCAAAACACCTGACGTATTACAAGCGAGCCTTACCGAATTGGTTGCGCCATTGATAGCTCGGGCGCAGCGCGTGGCGATAGCATCCACTGGCGTTATCAAAGAGGGGAGGCTCAATGCCATTAACCCTGCCAATCTTGGCGGTTTGCTCCATTTCCCGCTTGTAGAGGTGATGGAGCGACTGACTCATCTTCCCTGCATTGCGGTGAATGACGCACAGGCTGCCGCATGGGCGGAATATCACATACTTTCAGCAGATTTCAGCGACATGGTTTTTCTTACGGTTTCGACCGGTGTCGGTGGTGGCATTGTCAGCGCTGGAAAATTGCAGTTTGGTAGCGGTGGGCTTAGTGGCCATTTCGGGCATACGCTTGCTGATCCCAATGGGCCCCGTTGCGGCTGTGGGCGCATCGGCTGTGTGGAGGCGATTGCTTCCGGGCGAGGTATTGCGGCAGCAGCCAGGGATGATCTGGCTGGATGTGATGCAAAAGCTATTTTTGCTCATGCAGCTCTTGGGCATTCGCAGGCAAATGCGTTAGTACAGCGCTCTGCCCAAACGTTGGCCCGCCTGATTGCGGATATAAAAGCGACTACCGATTGCCAATGCGTTGTTATCGGGGGTAGCGTTGGCCTGGCTTGTGGATACTTACAGCAAGTTAAGTCATTTCTTGAGCAGGAGCCGGAAATCTACCGCCCCCTACTACTTGGGGCACAACATCAACATAATGCAGGCCTGTTTGGGGCAGCACTACTGGCACAGGAAATCATGTCATGATTATCGGAGATTGTAGCCACCCAGAATCAGCCGGGTTACCCAAGGTGCTGGTTGATGCCATTCATACAGCTTTGGCGCAAGAGCCAAAGTATCGTGAGCCAGGGCGTTATACCCTACAAGGTGACACGCTATTTATGAACGTGATGCAGTTTTCAACCCAGCCTCCATCAGAGAAAAAGGCCGAACTTCATCAGGAATACATTGATATTCAGGTGCTGCTGGAAGGGAATGAACAGATATCTTTTGGCATTACAGGAAGTGCGCGGCAATGTGATGAATTCCATGCTGATGAGGATTATCAGCTTTGCAGCAATATCGAAAATCCACAAACACTGACATTGCGTCCTGGAATGTTTGCAGTGTTTATGCCGAATGAACCTCACAAACCAGGTTGTGTGGCAGCGTTACCGGAAGAAATCAAAAAAGTAGTCATAAAGGTTCATCGCAGTCTGCTTGAATGATAAAAAAAGCCCGGAGATAGGAATATCACCGGGCTTTTTTTCTTCTGTAGTTTGGGTGTGCGAAACGCTGCCCGAACTACATTACACTTCGAGGAAGTTCAGGATCCCGTCAGCCGCTTTACGGCCCTCGGCGATTGCAGTAACCACCAGGTCAGAACCACGAACAGCGTCACCGCCAGCAAAGATTTTCGGGTTACTGGTCTGGAATGGATTGTCGCTGCCTTCTGGTGCCAGAATACGGCCCTGGCTGTCGAGTTCAACGCTGTGTTTTTCCAACCACTGCATGGCATGTGGACGGAAACCAAACGCCATAATCACTGCATCGGCAGGCACTACGTGCTCTGATCCGGCAACGATTTCTGGACGACGACGGCCATGTGCATCTGGCGCACTCAGTTCGGTACGGGCAACTTTCACACCAGATACGCGACCGCTAGCGTTAACTTCTACACCCAGTGGCTGTACGTTGAATTGGAATTCCACACCTTCTTCACGCGCATTTTTCACTTCGCGCTTAGAACCAGGCATGTTCTCTTCATCACGACGATAAGCACAGATTACGTGCGTTGCACCCTGGCGAATAGCAGAACGCACGCAGTCCATCGCGGTATCACCACCGCCAAGTACCACAACACGTTTGCCTGCCATATTCACATACGGTTCTTCTGGTGAGTCAGTGAAGCCCATGATCTGTTTGGTATTAGCGATGAGGAACGGCAGGGCATCATACACGCCTGTCGCATCTTCATTCTCTAAACCACCACGCATCGACTGATAAGTACCAACCCCCAGGAATACGGAATCAAACTCTGCCAGCAGATCGTCAATTTGCACATCACGACCTACTTCGGTGTTCAGTTTGAACTCAATACCCATACCGCTGAAGATTTCACGGCGCTTAGTCATCACTTCTTTTTCCAGCTTGAAAGCCGGAATACCGAAGGTCAGCAGGCCACCGATTTCTGGGTGACGGTCATAAACTACCGCTTTCACGCCGTTACGCGCCAACACATCAGCACACGCAAGCCCCGCAGGGCCTGCGCCGATAATGGCGACACGTTTGCCGGTTTGCTTCACGCCAGTCAGGTCTGGTTTCCACCCCATTTCAAGCGCTTTATCGTTGATATAGCGCTCGATATTACCGATGGTGACGGCACCAAATTCATCATTGAGCGTACAAGAGCCTTCGCAAAGACGGTCTTGTGGGCACACTCGGCCACACACTTCCGGCAGGCTGTTTGTCTGGTGAGACAGTTCAGCTGCTTCAATGATGCGCCCTTCGTTGGCAAGCTTCAGCCAGTTTGGAATGTAGTTATGAACCGGGCATTTCCATTCACAGTACGGGTTACCACAAGACAGGCAGCGGTCTGCCTGTGCTTTGGCCTGGCCTTCTGAGAACGGCTCGTAAATTTCCACAAATTCAATTTTACGGATTTTGAGCGGTTTCTTTGGCGGATCAACGCGCTGTAAGTCGATAAATTGATAAACGTTTTGACTCATCGTGACCTCTTACTGCGCCTGCACCCGCAGCTCGGCGGCGCTTCGACTACGGTGACCCAACAATGCTTTGACATCACTGGACTTCGGTTTAACCAACGTGAATTTAGAAGCAAATGCTGGCCAGTTTGCCAGAATCTCTTCGCCACGCTGGGAACCCGTCAATTGCACATGCTCGGTAATCATTCCGCGCAGGTGCTCTTCATGAATGGCCAGCTCTTCAACGTTGATAAGCTCAACCAGTTCAGGGTTAACACGTTTACGGAAATCACCGTCTTCATCAAGAACGTAAGCGAAACCACCCGTCATACCTGCACCGAAGTTCACGCCTGTCTTGCCGATGACGCAGACAATACCGCCAGTCATGTATTCACAACCGTTATCGCCAATGCCTTCAACAACGGTAATCGCACCGGAGTTACGCACCGCGAAACGCTCGCCCGCACGGCCAGCAGCATAAAGTTTGCCGCCCGTTGCACCGTACAAACAGGTATTACCGATAATGGTCGCTTCGTGGCTGCGGAAGGCTGAACCTACCGGAGGACGCAAAGAGATCAAACCGCCCGCCATACCTTTACCCACATAGTCGTTAGCATCGCCAGTCAGGTGCAGTTCAACGCCACCGGCGTTCCACACACCGAAGCTCTGCCCAGCAGTGCCACTGAAATGCACTTTGATCGGATCGGCTGCCAGACCCTGGTCGCCATTGTGCTGGGCGATATAACCCGACAGCATGGCACCAACAGAACGGTCAGTGTTGCGGATATCAAACCAGAACGTTTTGCTCTGTTTGTCGTCCACATACTGCTTCGCCTGGCTCAGCAACTGAGCATTCAGGTCACCTTTATCAAATGGCGGGTTATTTTCGGTGCAGTACACCGCTTTGCCCGGCATTGGTTCGGCAGTTTTGAGCAGGTTAGACAGATCCAGGTTTTGTTGTTTAGCGGTGAAACCATCCAACTCTTTGAGCAAGTCAGTCCGGCCAATCAAGTCTACCAGGCGCTTAACGCCTAACTGCGCCATCAACTCACGTGTTTCACGCGCAATGAATTCAAAGTAGTTAGTCACTTTAAATGGCAGGCCGTGGTAGTGGTTCTTACGCAGTTTTTCATCCTGAGTTGCAACACCGGTTGCGCAGTTATTCAGGTGGCAAATACGCAAGTATTTACAACCCAGAGCAACCATTGGGCCGGTACCGAAACCAAAGCTTTCTGCGCCAAGAATCGCGGCTTTGATGATGTCGAGACCCGTTTTCAGGCCGCCATCAACTTGTAGACGGATTTTGTGACGCAGGCCGTTAGCCACCAGTGCCTGTTGTGTTTCCACCAGACCCAGTTCCCACGGGCAGCCAGCATATTTCACTGAAGACAGTGGACTTGCGCCAGTACCACCGTCGTATCCGGCGATAGTAATCAAGTCTGCGTAGGCTTTCGCCACGCCGGTTGCGATGGTGCCAACACCTGGTTCGGAAACTAGTTTGACCGAAATCAACGCTTTCGGATTGACCTGCTTGAGGTCGAAAATCAGCTGCGCCAAATCTTCGATAGAGTAAATATCGTGGTGTGGCGGAGGGGAAATCAGTGTCACGCCTGGTACGGAATAACGCAGTTTTGCGATATATGGCGTGACTTTATCGCCCGGTAACTGACCGCCTTCACCAGGCTTAGCACCCTGAGCGACTTTAATCTGGATAACATCAGCATTCACCAGGTAGGCCGGGGTCACACCGAAGCGACCAGAAGCCACCTGTTTGATACGGGACACTTTATTGGTGCCGTAACGCGCAGGGTCTTCACCACCTTCACCTGAGTTGGAATTCCCGCCGATGCTGTTCATCGCTTCAGCCAGGGATTCATGCGCTTCCGGGCTTAATGCACCGATAGACATTGCGGCAGTATCGAAGCGTTTGTACAGCTCAGTCGCTGGTTCAACATCTTCAATTTTGACTGTTTCACCTTGTGGATCCAAGGCAAGCATATCGCGCAGTGTTGCCACTGGGCGCTCGTTAACCAGCTTCGCGTATTCCTGGTAATCTTTGTAATCACCACTGTTCACCGCTTTTTGCAGTGTTTGGACCACATCAGGGTTGTAAGCGTGATACTCGCCACCGTGGACGTATTTCAGCTGACCACCTTGATCCAGTGGCTTACGCGCGAGCCAGGCACGCTTGGACAGATTCAACAAATCTTGCTGGAAGTCGTTGAAACCAGCACCGCCAATACGGCTCACAACGCCCTGGAAGCACAGTTCAGAAACTTCTTTGTGCAGGCCAACCGCTTCAAACAGCTTCGAGCAACGATAAGAGGCGATAGTCGAGATGCCCATTTTGGACATGATCTTGTACAGCCCTTTGTTGATGCCGTTGCGGTAGTTTTGCATCACTGCACGGTAAGATTTTTCAATCGCACCGTTGTCGACCAACTTCGCCAGCGTTTCGTAAGCGAGGTATGGATAGATTGCAGTGGCGCCGAAACCAAGCAGTACAGCAAAGTGGTGCGGGTCACGCGCACTTGCGGTTTCTACAATAATGTTCGCATCGCAACGCAGGTTCTTTTCAACCAGGCGAGTCTGGATAGCACCCACCGCCATCGGAGCCGGAACCGGCAAACGATTATTAGCGATGTTACGGTCAGAAAGCACCAGCAAAACAGTACCGTTGCGAACCATGCGTTCAGCTTCGTCACACAGTGCAGTCACGGTTTCGTGCAGCGACTGAGCGGAAACATCGTAAGTGATGTCCAGCGTATCGGCACGGTAGTGCTGCTCTTCAAGTGAGGTGAGCTGCTGGAAATCAGACCACAGCAGAATTGGGGATTTGAAGCTCAGGCGGTGCGCCTGGCCTTCTGCTTCACAGAAGACGTTCATTTCACGGCCAATACTGGTTGCCAGGGACATCACGTGTGCTTCACGCAGCGGATCGATTGGCGGGTTTGTCACCTGCGCAAACTGCTGGCGGAAGTAATCGTAAATAATGCGTGGTTGGCTGGAAAGTACGGCAAACGGGGTATCATCACCCATTGAACCTACAGCTTCCTGACCATTTTCACCTAACACACGAATCACAGAATCCAGTTCTTCAACACTGTAGTTGAACTGTTTCTGGAAGCTTGCAAGGCTATCGTCATCCATTTCGCGAGTGCCGACTTCTTCGTCTGGCAAATCTTCAAACGGCACCAGGCGGCGCACGTTGTTTTCCATCCACTCTTTGTACGGGTGGCGGCTTTTCAGGTCAGCGTCGGTTTCCGCGGAATGCAGAATACGGCCAATGCGGGTGTCGATAACCATCAACTCGCCAGGGCCGACACGTCCTTTTTCTACAACTTCGTCAGGCTGGTAATCCCAGATCCCAACTTCGGAAGCGCAGGTGATCAGCTTATCTTTAGTGATGACATATCGTGCCGGACGCAGGCCGTTACGGTCCAGGTTACAGGCCGCATAGCGCCCGTCGGACATAACGATACCGGCAGGGCCATCCCACGGCTCCATATGCATCGAGTTAAAGTCGAAGAAGGCACGCAGCTCCGGATCCATGTTCGGGTTGTTCTGCCAGGCTGGTGGTACCAGCAAGCGCATCGCACGAACGATATCCATGCCGCCTGCCAGCAGCAGTTCCAGCATGTTATCCATTGAGCTTGAGTCGGAACCGGTTTCGTTGACGAATGGTGCAGCGTCATGCAAGTCCGGGATCAGCGGGGTCTGGAATTTGTAGGTACGCGCACGCGCCCATTGACGGTTACCGGTGATGGTATTGATTTCACCATTGTGCGCCAGGTAGCGGAACGGCTGAGCCAGCGGCCAGCGTGGAACCGTGTTGGTGGAGAAACGCTGGTGGAACAGGCAAATTGCAGATTCCAGGCGTAAGTCCGCCAGGTCCAGGTAAAAGCGCGGCAAATCTGCCGGCATACACAGACCTTTATAGATGTTGACCAGGTTGGAGAGACTACATACGTAGAATTCTTTGTCCTGAATGCGCTTCTCAATGCGGCGACGGGCGATAAACAGGCGACGTTCCATATCGCGTGGGCGCCAGCCAGCCGGAGCATTAACAAAAATTTGTTCGATGCGAGGCTTTGAGGAGAGGGCGATTTCACCGAGTACGTCTTCATTAGTTGGCACTTCGCGCCAGCCAACAATCGACAGGGTCTCGTTTTGCAACTCTTCTTCAACAATGCGGCGGCTAGCACTGGCCAGCGCATCATCTTTATTTAAGAAAATCATGCCGACGGCATAATTTTTTGCCAAACGCCAACCACGCTCTTCCGCAACGATTCGGAAGAAACGGTCAGGTTTTTGCAACAGCAGGCCACAACCATCACCGGTTTTACCATCGGCGAGTATTGCTCCACGATGCTGCATTCGGGCCAGTGCGTGAATAGCAGTACGCACTACCTTGTGGCTAGGTTCGCCTTCTATGTGGGCGATCAGGCCGAAACCACAGTTATCCTTCTCAAGGGATTTATCGTACAACATATCAGTGAACCTCCCCAGG
>DATERH010000194.1:0-26500 GCA_035271785.1 Buttiauxella sp. | reverse complement strand
TGTTCATCCTGCTTTGACATTAGCGCCTCCTGATTCTCTCCCTGTATTTTTATTCAAGGCTGCATAAATAACAAGAAAGCTTTCCTTTTGCTCCATTATTGTTCGATTTGTGATCGCTTTCGCCTTTTCATCATTTTACTGAAATCCACATGGACAGATTTCATACTCGGGCATATCGTTACATTGAATAATAAATCATGCTTGAATATATATTCAATGTGGAGATAAGAATGAAATTGACCCTACTTAAGACCTCACTCGTTGTCGCTCTGTTTGCTTCATCTGCCCATATTTATGCTGCTGATAATGGTCTGATTGCCATTATTACCCCTTCCCATGACAACCCATTCTTCAAGGCGGAAGCCGATGGTGCATTGGCGAAAGCCAAAGAGCTGGGTTACACCACGCTAGTGGCGTCTCACGATGATGACGTGAACAAACAAAATCAGTTGATTGAAACGGCTATTGCCCGCAAAGCAAAAGCCATCATTCTGGATAACGCCGGTGCTGACGCCACGGTTGGCCCATTAGAAAAAGCAAAAGCTGCAGGCGTACCGACTTTCCTTATCGACCGCGAAATCAATAAAACCGGCGTGGCAGTCGCGCAGATTGTTTCCAATAACTACCAGGGTGCGCAGTTGGGTGCCGAGAAATTTGCCAAATTGCTTAACGGCAAGGGGACATACGTAGAATTGCTGGGTCGCCAGTCCGACACCAACGCGCATGTTCGTTCGCAGGGCTATCACGACATCCTCGATGACTATCCGGATATGAAAATGGTGGCGCAACAAACTGCCAACTGGAGCCAGACTGAAGCCTTCACGCGCATGGAAACCATCTTACAAACCCAGCCTGACATTGTTGGTGTAATTTCCGGTAACGACACCATGGCGCTCGGTGCTGAAGCCGCGTTAAAAGCCGCGGGGAAAACCAATGTCATCGTGGTCGGTTTTGACGGCAGCGATTCCGTACGCGACTCCATTATTGCCAAAAGCAACATCAAAGCTACCGTGCTGCAACCCGGCTGGGAACAGGCGCAAATGGCAGTGGTTCAGGCCGATTACTTCCTGAAAAACGGCAAACCACAGATGCAGGAAAAACAACTGATGGACTGCGTATTAGTTGACGACAGCAATGCATCTCAGTTGAAAACCTTCAAGCTGGCTAAGTAGTTCAGGAGGCTGTATGTCGCTTAAACAATGGGGTATTGGCTTGTTATGTAGCAGTGCCCTGTTGCTCACTGCCTGTCGGGTGGTGGATCTGGATGAAAACGGGCAACCAATTATTCCACCTGATCCGAATGCGAAAGCAAGTTTCGCAAACCAAACACCCGCGCAGATAGCGCAACAAACCTGGAACAGTAAAGTGCTGACACCCGCGCAGACAAATGCTCTGGATAGCAGCGCACTGAAAATCCGCGCGGCCAGTGCTGACAATGAGAGCGTCTTCGTTAAGGTGCAGGGAAAAGTTGACAGTGTTGCGCTGAGTAACGAACGCGAAAGGACATTGACCGTCACCGTTAATAACCAACCGTTGCAGGTACAAGTGGGGCCAATGATTCGTGGCAACGCCATCCGCGATGCTACTGGCTACAAATTCGAAGATTTCACCAACCAGGTACAGTTTGCTCAGCTCTCGAAAGCGTATAACCGCGAAGCCGCAAAACACTTGCCGAAGGTCGACGAAAGCTGGCAACAACAACCGGTCACCGTAGTGATGGCCGTTACCCTGCACCACGACGGTACGTTAAGTGATGCAGCCGCAATTTCACTGGAACGGGGGCAACCATAATGGCGCAAGATCCGATAGTTCTGCGTACCCGTGGTATTTCGATGCTGTTCCCCGGCACCGTGGCGTTGGACAACATTGATTACAATGTCTGGCGCGGCAAAGTCAACGTTATCATCGGCGAAAACGGTGCCGGGAAATCGACGTTAATGAAGATTCTGGCAGGCGTGCAGCAGCCGAGCCTCGGTGAAATCCAGCTCAACGGCAAAGTTGTGCAATTTAATAGCACTCGCCAGGCGGCGGCTCACGGTATTGGCATGGTGCATCAGGAGCTCAATCTGTTTGAAAACCTGACGGTTGCCGAAAATATTTTTCTTGGCCGCGAGCTGCAACATGGCGTTTCACCGATTGATGAAGCCACCCAGCAAGCACGCAGCGCGGAATTGCTTACACGCCTGGACCAACCAATTTCCCCGAAAGAACTGGTGGCAAATCTGAAGGTCGGCCAGCAACAACTGGTGGAAATTGCCAAAGCTCTGGCCGAAGACGCCGACATTTTAATTCTCGACGAACCGACCTCGGCATTAAGTAAAACCGAAGTCGACATCCTGTTTCGTGTGATCCGCGAACTCACCCGCCAGGGCGTCACCATCATCTATATCTCCCATCGCCTGGAAGAATTAATGGCGATTGGCGATGTGATAACCATTCTGCGTGATGGAAAATTCCAGGCCGAAGCGCAGGTGTGTGACATCGACGTGCCGTGGATTGTGCGCGAAATGCTCGGCAGCGAGCCCGTATCCAGCTTCCTGAAACCAGGTCGCCAATTTGGCGTTGCCATTCTTGAAGCCGAGCACATCACTAGCGTCAATGCTGCGGGGAATACCGTGGTAGACGACGTCAGTTTCCAGGTCCGTGCCGGAGAAATTGTCGGGATTTACGGGCTGATGGGCGCCGGGCGCACCGAGTTATTTGAATGCTTGCTGGGAACACAACGTAACTATCTGGGCAAATTATGGCTCGACAGCAAACCCGTGCCACCGCGTCTTGCTACCGCTGAGCGCATCCGTATGGGAATGAGTCTGGTGCCGGAAGACCGCAAACGGACAGGAATCTTCCCTATTTCGTCCGTCGCCAGCAACCTGACAATCGCCAGTTTGTGGCGGCGTTTACAGCGGGGTTTTGCCATTTCTCAGATAGATGAAACCGCAGTGGTTGCCAGCACCATTGGCAATCTTTCCATCAAAGTCTCATCACCCAACGTCGAAATTCAAGCGCTGAGCGGCGGTAACCAGCAAAAAGTGGTGATTGGCCGCTCACTGCTGACCAACCCAAAACTCCTGCTGCTGGATGAACCGACACGCGGCATCGATGTGGGCGCGAAAGCTGACGTCTTTCGCATGATGGTCCAGCTCTCAGAACAAGGGATTTCGGTGGTGTTTTCCACCTCTGATCTGAAAGAGATTATGGCGGTTTCCGACCGCATTCTGGTGATGTCAGGCGGCAAAATTACCGCGGACATCCCACGTGAAAACGCCGAAGAATCGGCATTGGTTTCCGCTAGTGCACAAGGGTTCTGATATGAAAACGAATGATACTGTAGCGCTAAACGCCAAACCCACCTCGCCGTTTAGCTCGCGGGAAAACTTGCTGCTGCTGTTGCTAAAACTCCGCACTTTTATTGCGCTGTTTTTGATTGTTGGCTTCTTCACCATTATGGTGCCGGATTTTCTCGCCATGGGCAGTCTGGTCATCATGATTAAACACATTGCGATCAATGCCTTCCTGGCACTGGGAATCACCTTTGTCATCATCACTGCCGGGATTGATTTGTCGATTGGCGCAACCCTCGGGCTGTGCGGCATGGTTGCCGGTTGGCTGATTACCAAAGGCATTGTGTTGCCGATGTTTGGCATCGCCATTTTCCCCAGTGTCTGGGTGATTGTGCCAGTGGTGCTGTTAATTGGCGGGCTGATTGGCGCGGGCAATGGCTGGATTATTACTCGTTACAATGTCGCACCGTTTATCTGCACCCTGGGCACCATGTACGTGCTGCGCGGTACCGCCATGCTGACTTCTGGTGGTGAAACCTTCCCCGGTCTTTCTGGCAATCCACAACTCGGCAACACCGGTTTTGACCTGATTGGTTCGGGCACTTTTTTCGGTCTTCCGTGGGCTATCTGGATAATGATTGTGCTGGCCGTTGCCATTGCCTACGTCGCGCGTCGCCTGCCGTTTGGCCGTCATGTTTATGCGATTGGCGATAACGAACGTGCCGCAGAACTCTCGGGCGTCAAAGTTCGCCAGGTCAAAATCTGGGTCTACACACTTTCAGGTTTTTGCGCCGCCATTGCCGGGATTGTGGTTTCTGCGCAACTGGTTGCCAGCCACCCTGCCAACGGCACCGCATTTGAAATGAACGCCATCGCAGCCGTGGTTCTTGGGGGAACATCGCTTGCCGGTGGACGCGGCACCATTCTCGGCACGCTGGTGGGCGCATTTGTGATTGGTTTCCTGGCTGATGGGCTGGTGATGATGGGCGTCAGTGAATTCTGGCAAATGGTCATCAAAGGCATCGTGATTATTGTGGCGGTGATTATCGACCAGATGCAAAACCGCATGCAGCAGAAAGCCGCGGTGGTGGCACAAAAAGCCATCATGGAAAGTAGCGGGAAAGTGTAGCGCGTCACAGAACTAGCATGATGGGTATTTTTTTTACCCATCATGAATATTTATTCGTCTATGATTTTTAATGCAAGGGGTAACACTATGAATCCGTTCGCACTGTCAGTTACGGATCTGGAAAAGAGAGCGCGCGCTGTCCGTCGCCGCATCGTCATCCTGAATGCCAACAGTCCGGCTGGTGGCCATACCGGAGCCGATTTATCGCAGGTTGAAATTTTAACCGCCCTGTACTTTCGGATACTGAATTGTTCGCCCGCACTCATCAACAGCGACGAACGTGACATCTACATTCAGTCCAAGGGCCATGCGGTTGGCGGCTATTACTGTGTGCTGGCAGAAGCCGGTTTTATTCCGGTGGAGTGGCTGCCAACTTACCAGCACGCCGACTCACACCTGCCTGGTCATCCGGTTAAACATAAAACGCCAGGCGTGGAACTCAATACCGGCGCACTGGGTCACGGCCTGCCCGTCGCGGTCGGCATTGCGCTGGCGGCAAAGCGTGATAACAGCAAACGCCGTGTTTTCGTGGTCACCGGGGATGGCGAATTAGCCGAAGGCAGTAACTGGGAGGCCGCTCTGGTCGCCGCCCATTACCAGCTCGATAACCTAATAATTATTAACGATAAAAACAACCTGCAACTCGCGGGTTCAACCAAAGAAATCCTTAACACCGATCCACTGGATGAAAAATGGCGAGCGTTTGGCATGGAAGTCACCGAATGCCGCGGCAATGACATGGCCGACGTTGTGGCAACACTTGAAGGACTGCAACCGCATGGCAAACCGCATGTCGTGATCGCCAACACCACCAAAGGCGCGGGCATCTCCTTTATTCAGGGGCGCGCGGAATGGCACCACCGGATACCAAAAGGTGACGAAATCGAACTGGCGCTGGAGGAACTGAAAGATGAGTAATAGCGAACATCTGGCAACCGTAATGGTGAATGCCTTTATTGACGCCGTGGAACGCGGTGTAGACCTGGTGCCAGTGGTTGCGGACTCAACCTCTACGGCCAAAATATCCCCATTCATCAAACAATTTCCGGACCGTCTGGTGAATGTCGGGATTGCCGAGCAAACGTTGGTGGGCACCGCTGTCGGCTTATCCATGGGAGGGAAAATTGCCGTCACCTGCAACGCAGCACCGTTTTTGATTTCTCGCGCCAACGAACAGATCAAAGTGGACGTTTGCTACAACAACAGCAACGTCAAACTGTTTGGACTCAATGCCGGCGCCAGCTACGGCCCGCTAGCCAGTACCCACCACAGTATTGATGACATCGCCGTGTTACGCGGTTTTGGCAACATCGAAATCTACGCACCGTCCTGCCCGATTGAATGCCGCCAGATTATCGACTATGCCATTGAGCACGTCGGGCCGGTCTATATTCGCCTTGATGGCAAAGCGCTGCCGGAGTTACACGACGCCGATTACCGCTTTACGCCGGGTGCGATTAATCAATTGCGCGAAGGCGCGGACGTGGCATTGGTCGCCATGGGTTCAACGGTACATGAAATCGTCACGTCTGCTGCACAACTCGCTGATTTGGGTATTAATGCGGCGGTGATCAACGTTCCGTCTATTCGCCCTTGCGATACCACTCAACTTCTCTCCATGCTTAAAAAATCACGCTATGTGATAACCGTTGAAGAGCACAACGTGAATGGCGGTGTTGGCAGTCTGGTGGCTGAAGTGTTAGCCGAGGCGGGTTGCGCCATTCCATTGTTACGTCTTGGCATTACCGACGGTGGCTATGCTATTGCCGCGGATCGTAAGGAAATGCGAGCCCATCATGGAATTGATGCCGCAGGGGTTACTCGTTCCGCCACGGCGCTTTGCAAAGGAGCATAGCCATGTCCAGCCCGATAATTCTGGCTATTGATGAGGGCACCACCAACGCCAAAGTTGTGGCGGTCGATCGTGATGGGATTATTTGCGCCCGTTGCAGTGTTGGCGTACCGATGAACCACCCAGCCCCAGGGCTTGCAGAACAAGACCCCATGGTGTTGTGGCAAGCCGTGAGCGATGCTCTGAGCGGCTGTTTACAGCAACTCGGTTCAGTCAGTGTCGCCGGGGTTGCTGTCAGTAATCAGCGCGAGTCGGTGCTGGTCTGGCAGCGTCAGGATGGCAAACCACTCACCCCGGTGGTGAGCTGGCAAGACAGACGTTCGGAACAGCAGTGCCAGGACTTGCTCACCGCAGGCCATGGCGAATTGATAGCACGGTTGACTGGTCTACCCGTTGACCCACTTTTCCCTGCGGCGAAAATTCGCGCCCTGCTCGATGTCATTCCTCAAGGACTGTCACGTGCCGAACGTGGGGAGTTGTGCATCGGCACCATCGATAGTTGGTTGTGCTGGCAACTGACTGGCGGGCACGCCTTCACTACCGACTTTTCCAACGCCGCCCGCACACAGTTATTCAATATTTATACCGCCCAGTGGGACGATGAATTACTGAAATTATTCGGTATTCCCCGCGCGGCCTTACCTGAAGTGCGCCCTTCTGCAAGCCACCACGGTGAAGTGCAAATCAGCACCATTGCGGGGTTGCCAACAGGCACACCCATTCTGGCACTGATTGGTGACTCGCACGCCGCACTGTACGCCCAACGTAGTGTGTGTGGACATGTGGTGAAAGCCACCTACGGCACCGGATCGTCACTCATGCTGTCGTTGCCCGAACCGGTTAAACGCAGCAATGCGCTGAGTACCACTCTTGCCTGGCATGATGGTGAGTTGAATTACGCGCTGGAAGGCAATATTACGCACACCGGTTCGGGTGCGGCCTGGCTTGGGAAAATGCTGGGGATTAACGACCCAGCAGCACTGACCGAATTGGCACAAACGGCTGACGATAATCAGGGCGTTTATTATGTCCCGGCACTTTCCGGTCTTGGGGCTCCCTGGTGGGATTTGCACGCACGCGGCATGATTTGTGGCCTGACAGACGCGGCAACCCCCGCAGTGCTGGCGAGAGCGGCACTGGAATCCATGGTCTATCAAATCGCTGATGTCTTCTTCGCCATGGAGCAGGCCACCGGCCAGCGCATCGACTCCTTATGTGTCGATGGCAGCGCCACCAAAAACCGCTGGTTGATGCAGTTACAGGCCAATGTGCTGCAACGCTCACTCATCATTCAGCCAGCAGCAGAAATCTCCGCACTGGGAGCGACGCTTTTGGCAGGAAAAACCCTCGGCTGGTGGCAAAACGGTACACCGCCTGCGGCACTAACAAACTGCGGCGAGCGTTTGGAACCGCAGATAGAACAACAAAAATTCATGCAACACAATTATAAACAGTGGCTTGAAGCTGTGGCGCGCTGCCGCTTTGTGCCAAATCATAATCCTCTAGCCTAAGTACTTCGAGTTGCAGGAAGGCGGCAAACGAGTGAGTCCCGATGAGCTTACTGAAGTCAGTGATTCGGGTGAACGAAAGCAGCTAACGCGCCTGCAACTTGAAGAACCACGGCTAGATTCTGGAGTGAAGCTATGTCTCGTATCCCAAAACAACTCACCTTCGGCGTAATCATTGGTAACCGGGGGTTTTTCCCAAGCTATTTAGTGGCACAGGCGCATGAACAGGCCGAAGCACTGTTTCGCAAACTGGGTATCAATACCGTGATGTTAAATGATGGGCAAACGCATCTCGGTGGCGTGGAAACCCGCCAGGACGCTAAAGTGTGCGCCGAACTATTCCGCCAACATCGTGATGAAATTCATGGTGTTGTCGTGCTGCTCCCCAACTTTGGTGACGAGAAAGCCGTCGCAGAAGCGATTCGTTTGTCTGGGCTGAAAGTCCCAGTATTGATTCAGGCCGAAGAAGATAATCTCGACAAAATGGGGCTGGCGACTCGCCGTGATAGCTTCTGCGGGAAGATTTCCCTGTGCAATAACCTGCGCCAATACAACATTCCGTTCACCCTCACCACGCAACATGTTTGCGCATTGAGCGGTGAAGTCTTTGAAGCTGACTTACAGCGATTTGCCCAAATTTGCCGGGTTGTGAAATCCATGCAGGGCGTGCGTATTGGTGCGATTGGTGCGCGTCCAGCCAGCTTCAACACCGTGCGCTATAGCGAAAAACTGCTCGAAAAAATGGGTGTGGCGGTTGAAACACTCGACCTGTCTGAAATCTTCACCCGCATCAAACATATCAGCGATGACGATCTGCGCGTGCACGAAAAGCGTGGCATCTTAATCGAAAATGCTGATGCCAGCGGGATCCCAGCAGACAAGCTGACCACCATGGCAAAATTGTTTGTAGTGATCAGCGAATGGGTGGTGGCGAACGATATCGATACCACTGCGATTCAGTGCTGGACGTCGCTGCAGGAAAATCTCGGGATTAACGTCTGTTCAATCATGAGCGTGATGTCCGGGCAGTTAATGCCAAGTGCCTGCGAAGTGGATGTGATGGGTGCACTGTCGATGTACGCGCTTGCCAGCGGCTCGCTCAATCCTGCCTCAATTGCCGACTGGAATAACAACTTCGGCGACGATCGTAACAAATGTGTGCTATTCCACTGTGGTAACTTTGCCAGCAGCAGCCTGGAATCCCCTTCGATGGGCACCGCCGATATTATCGGCACCACCGTGGGTAAAGAAAACACCTGCGGCGCAGTACATGGCCGTCTGAAAAGTGGCCCACTGACCTATTTCCGCCTGTCGTCTGATGATTTTACCGGTGAAGTCAAAGCCTATGTCGGTGAAGGCCAATCGGTTGATGACCCGCTGGATACCGTCGGTTGCCGTGCAGTCATTGAGGTGCCGCATCTGGAGAATTTGCTGGCGTGGATTTGTAATAACGGTTTTGAGCACCACGTCGCCATGAACCACTCAGCGACGGGTGTGGTATTGCAAGAAGCGTTCAGCAAGTATTTAGGCGTGAACTGCTATTTGCATCGTTAATTGTCTATAAGCCGCGCTCGCGCATTAACTGCGCAAGTGCGGCATCCCCGGTCAGAATTTCCCAGGCATTAGTCACCACGGTCGGGATATCAACATGGGCAATAAAGTCACGCCCTTGCGGCCCATAACCCTGCGCATCATCTCTGATACGTGGGATTTCCCCCAGCGCCAGCGAGATATAACGCTCAATCGACCATAAACCCTTTTCATTCGGGCTAAATGTGGTCTGGGTTCCGTTACTGACCAACTGCGGAACCACACCCGGCCAACTGCGCCAATGGGGTGTCTGCGCATCAGCTTGCCAAACGCGTTCAAAGGTCGCGACGGTACGGCGCTGCATGGTTGGGTCTTGAATAATAATCGCGCTCGCAGGCGTTATTTTCAGCGCTTGCATCAAGTCATAAGTAAAGCGCGCGTTCTCGCCACAGTTGCTGGACTTCTCTTCCGTCAGCACCTTTTCCGCAGGAACCTTCCAGAAGTGGGTGGCAATATCTTTGATGATTGCCGCTTCGCCACGCCCTGTGGTGGGAATGGTGTTATAGCGTGGATGTTTAGCGATTGCCGCGTATAAAAAGGTGGTGGAATGCCCGATACCGCCGGTAATCAACAGCGGTAATTCGCTGTTAGCCGCCAACTGGCATGCGGCATCAATAGTGGGGATAACGGCATTACCGGCGAGAATAATCAGTTCCCCATCAGACACGGCGGGAGGTGCGTCAAACTCATTGTGAGAAAGCCACTCGCCAAGCCGGTTAATGGCATCGATAGTTGTGGCCTGCAAAGCTGGAAATGTTGTCGTCAACATAACCCCTCCTTGTTAGAAACCAGCGCGCATCATAACGCAGACAATACCGTGACGACATAAGGTTGCTCTTAGACTTTTGACAACCCTGGTTACGCGAGCTTATAAACCCGCGTCTCCCATGGATGCAACCGATAGAGTTCATCTACCGTAGGGTAATTCCCCAGCACGCATTCTGCCCATTCGAGTGGTAATTGTTCTCCCGGCCAGCGGGCGGATTTCGGCGACATATTACACAGCACCACAAACTCCACACCTTCAAGCACACGGCGATAAGCATAAATTTGCGCGTGTTTGGGCAGCTCCAGCACATAACGCCCGTAAATCAGTGCGCGATGTTGTTTACGTAACTGTATGAGTGAACGATAGAAATTTAGCACCGAATCAGGGTCTGGCTGCTGGATGGCGACGTTGATCATCTCAAAATTGGTATTCACTTTAAACCACGGTGTGCCATCACTGAAACCAGCGTTTGGCCAGCTATTCCACTGCATTGGAGTGCGCGAGTTGTCACGCCCGGTATTGGTGAGAAACGCGATAATTTCGGCTTCGCTTTTGCCCAGCGCTTCCATCTCGCGCCAGATGTTTTTCGCTGAAACATCATCAAAATCATCCAGGCCCTCGAAGCGGGTATTGGTCATGCCAATTTCCTGACCCTGGTAGATAAACGGTGTCCCCTGCATTAAGAAATACAGTGCGGCGATGCAAGTGGCGCTTTCCCGCCAGAAGTGTTCGGTATCACCCCAGCGTGAAGTAATACGTGTCAAATCGTGGTTTTCTACATATAGCGCATTCCAACCTTTACCTTCCAACGCCTCCTGCCAGGCGGTGAAGATTTTCTTCAGTACGGCAGGTTCCGGACGTAAACCGGCTTCTGGTTCCCATAAGCGTACGTGCTCAAACTGGAACACCATATTGAGGCGTCCGCGATGCTCACCAACCCACTCCTCGGCGTGGTCGGCAAACAGGCCGTTCATCTCACCAACCGTGACGATGTCGTAATTTTTGAGCACGTTGCGGCTCATGTCGTCCACATATTCCAGCAAGCCATCATAGTTAAGATGGCTTTTCATTGAGGGGGCGTAACGAAGCTTGTCGGGATTAGGCACATTGGCAAACAGCGGCTCTTTTTTCAGGTGGGCGATGGCGTCGATACGGAAACCGTCGATACCTTTGTCCAGCCACCAGCGCATCATCTCGTATACTGCCGCCCGCATCTCTTTGTTTTCCCAGTTCAGATCCGGCTGGCGGCGGGTAAATAAATGCAGATAATACTGTTCAGTTTGCGGGTCAAATTCCCAGGTTGAACCTTTAAATATCCCTTCCCAGTTATTGGGTTCCGCACCCTCTTTACCGTCACGCCAGGTGTACCAGTCACGTTTCGGGTTATCACGAGAAGAACGGGATTCCAGAAACCACGGATGCTCATCGGAAGTATGGTTGACCACCAGGTCGATAATCAGGCGCATTCCGCGTTCATGAACCTGTTGCAAAAGGCGGTCAAAATCAGCCATCGTGCCAAACTCTGTCATGATCTCCTGATAATCGCTGATGTCATAACCGTTATCATCATTAGGCGATTTGTACATCGGACAGATCCAAATCAAATCGATACCGAGGTCCTGGAGGTAGTCGAGTTTTTCGGTGATACCGTTCAGGTCGCCAATGCCATCACCGTTGCTGTCCTTAAAACTGCGCGGATAGATCTGATAGGCCACTGCCTCTTTCCACCAGTTCGCCATGGTTATCTCCTCATCAATAATGCAAAAGATTCATAAGGTTGCAGTTCGATACTGACGGCAAGCTGGTCACGCAGCGCATAGTTACTAATCAAACATTCGCCATGCCAGCCTTGCATAAATTCCGGTATCTCAAGCGTGAGATGCTCGCGCGAGAAATTATTTATCACCAGCAATCGCTCATCATTGAGTCTGCGCAGCCAGGCGAACACCTGCGGATGCTCCGGCAGTAGCGCTTTAAAATCGCCATATATCAGCACCGGATACTGTTTGCGTAGCGCAATCAGTTTTTGGTAGTGCCACAGGATAGAATCTGGGTGAGCAAGTGCGGCCGCGACATTGATTTCACGGTAGTTGGGGTTCAAGGCAATCCACGGAGTACCCGTGGTAAACCCCGCGTTGGAGCTATCATTCCACTGCATTGGCGTACGGGCATTATCGCGACCATTAGCATAAATCCCGAGCATCATCTCTTCATGGCTCACTCCTTCTGCCAGCCGTTCTTTGTAGAGATTGAGGCTTTCAATATCGCGATATTCATCGATAGTGGCGTATCGCACGTTAGTCATGCCGATCTCTTCGCCCTGGTAGATATACGGTGTGCCTTTCAGACAGTGCAGCGCGGTGGCGAGCATTTTGGCTGAGGGTTCACGAAACTCCCCTTCATCACCGAATTTTGACACCGCTCGCGGAAGGTCGTGGTTGCTCCAGAACAATGAATTCCAGCCTCGACAGGCAAGTTGCGTTTGCCACTTTTCGATAACGGCTTTGAAGCTCGCCAGTTCAAACGGCTTGCTGCGCCACTTCCCAACGTGTTCATCCCAGAATTGTTTGATGTGATCAAACTGGAAAACCATCGATAGCTCTTCGCGTTCGGTATCGCTATATAGCAGCGCGTCAGCAGGCGTGGCGCTCCAGGCCTCACCAACCGTTACAGTGTCACCTTTACCAAAGGTGGCGCGATTCATCTGGCGAATCAGTGCGTGCAGATTTTTGCCATTCGCCATGATCTGCTGATCCACTTCTTTGCCGATAAGGTCGATAACATCCATACGAAAACCGCCGATACCTTTTGCAAGCCAGCGATTCATCATGGCGTGGATTTGCGTGTGAACACGCGGGTTTTCCCAATTTAGGTCGGGCTGGTGTACCGAAAACTGATGCAAATAATATTCGCCACTGGCTTTATCATACGCCCAGCCGCTGCCACCAAAATAGGAGCGAAAATCGTTCGGCGGGCCGCCATCAGCCGAGGGTTTGCGCCAGATATAGTAATCACGGTAAGGATTGTCTTTGGATTTCAACGCTTCGATAAACCAAGGATGTTCATCGGACGTATGGTTAACGACTAAATCCATCAGGATGTGAATGTCGCGCTGTTTAGCCTGCTGGATAAGAGATTCCATCTGCGCCAGGGTACCAAATTCGGCGGCAATGTCTTCGTAATCGGAGATATCGTATCCGTTGTCGTCCATCGGTGAGCGATAAACAGGTGAGAGCCAAATCAGGTTGATGCCCAGTTGTTGCAGGTAATCGAGTTTGCTAATGATGCCGTTGATGTCACTGATACCATCACCGTTGCTGTCCATAAAACTGCGCGGATAGATCTGATAAACCACCGCGTCATGCCACCATTTTTTTTCCACCGCTCCCCCTTTAGTCGAATGACGCTGGGCTTATTCCGACCTGTTTACCCCGCCAGCTGAATCCTTACAAACGCCCGTCCGTCGCTGTTAAACAAGTAACAATTCTCCGGCGGCAGCCGCAGACCAATGCGCCGGTCAGTTTGGATTTCAAGTCTAGAAGTATGGCGCATGACTAAAGGTTCGCTACCGTAACCGCTGTTAACGTAGAGCAACGTCTCGTTGCCCATCTGCTCGACAAACAGCACTTCTCCTTCGATATCTGCCTGTGCCAATTCGGTTATCTGAATATGTTCCGGGCGGATCCCCAACCGCACTGCTTGCCCCTCAGGTACGCCAGCCCCGTTTATTGGCAACGTAATTTTCTGCCGATTCTCAAGCCTAACGTCGGTGTGTTGCGCGCTGCTATGCGTGAGTACACCAGGGATAAGATTCATTTTTGGCGAGCCAATAAACTGTGCGACAAATACGTTTGCTGGATGGTCGTACAGCTCAAGCGGCGTGCCGACTTGCTCAATTTGCCCCTGATTTAATACCACAATGCGATCAGCAAGCGTCATCGCCTCCACCTGATCGTGGGTGACATACAAAATAGTGGCGTTTATCCGTTTGTGAAGTGCGGCGATCTCCATGCGCATCTGCACACGCAATGAAGCATCCAGATTGGAAAGGGGTTCATCGAACAAAAAAAGACTCGGTTCGCGCACAATGGCACGGCCAATGGCCACGCGCTGGCGCTGACCGCCGGAGAGATCCTTTGGCCGCCGGTCAAGTAAGTGTTCGAGCTGTAAGATTCGCGCACTTTCTCGCACTTTTTCGTCGATGGTTTTTACAGGCAGTTTTGCCATTTCCAGCGCAAACGCCATATTCTGATACACCGTCATATGCGGATAGAGCGCGTAAGACTGGAATACCATGCCGATACCGCGTTCTGACGGTGAATCATCGTTGACACAAACACCGTCGATGCGCATCTCGCCGCCACTTATCTCCTCAAGACCTGCGACCATCCGCAGCAAGGTAGACTTCCCGCAGCCAGAAGGCCCAACCACCACCACAAACTCTCCGCTGTTCACAACCAGATCAAGTGGTTTAATCACTTCTGAGGTGCCGCCAAAGCGTTTTTGAATTTTATCGAGCACGAGTTGCGCCATGGTTATCCTTTAATCGCTCCGCTGGTTAGCCCGCTGACAATACGTTTCTGGAAGATGAGCACCAGGACGATAATCGGCAGCGTCACCACCACTGATGCCGCCATAATGCTGCCCCATGGCAGTTCAAAAGTAGATGCCCCGCTGAACATACTGATAGCCACCGGCACGGTACGTTTATCGCCGGAAATAATAAATGTCAGGGCAAACATGAACTCATTCCACGCGCAGATGAATGTCAGCAGCCCGGTGGTGACCAACGCAGGAGCCAAAATCGGGGCGAAGACGCGACGAATAATGGTCCAGGTTTTCGCACCATCGACAATTGCCGCCTCCTCCAATTCCACCGGAATCGACTTCATAAAAGTCGTCAGCACCCAAACGGTAAACGGCAACGAAAATGTGGTGTATGACAGTACCAGCGCACCGAGCGAGTCATAAAGCCCAAGGAAGCGCACCAACTCAAACATGCCCGTCAGCACGGCCACTTGTGGGAACATCGACACGCATAGAATGGTGAATAGCAGGAATTTGCGCCCACGAAATGGCACCCGCGCCAACGCAAAAGAAGCCGTAATCGCGACCAGCAGGCAAATACCCACGGTGGCCGAAGCCACCAGTACCGAGTTAAGCAAACTACGGGCGATACCGTTATCGACCAATGCAACCACATAGTTATGCCAGTGATAACCACTGGGCAGATACGCCGGTAAAAACAGCTCTTGCCCGGTACGTAACGAAGTGAGAATCGCGTAATAAAACGGGAAAACGCAGAACAGCACGGCGAGGGTTGCACCAGAATAGATGACCAGATGATGGGCAAATTTGCGCAGCCTACGCGTGGTTTTCATCATCGCCTCTCGTTCAAACGTGAAACGCGGATAAAGCAGGCAGCAATTCCCGCCACCATCATAAATACCAGTACCGAGGCCGCCGAGCCAACCCCCATGTCCTGATAGGAGATAATCTGCTCACGGGCATATCCGGATACGGACATTGTCGCCTCGCTGTTGGAGGTGAGTACGAAAATCAAATCGAAGACGCGCATCGCATCCATCACCCGGAAGATCAGCGCAACGATCATGGCGGGCATGATAAGCGGCAAAGTGATGCGTTTAAACCGCTGCCAGGCGTTTGCGCCATCTACGCGCGCGGCCTCATAAAGATCACTGGGTATCAGTTGGAGTGCAGCCAGCAGCATCAGTGCCATAAACGGCGTGGTCTTCCAGACATCGGCAATCACCACCGCCCACATCGACAACGACGGCTCCGCAATCCACGCCAGATGTGCCTGGAAACCGAATATTTTTGCCAGTAAATCGTTCACCACGCCGTACTGATCGTGGAACATCCAGCCCCACATTTTGGCACTGACAATGGTCGGAATGGCCCACGGCACCAGAATCGCAGTACGTACCAACCCCTGGCCGCGAAATTTCTGGTTCATCAACAGCGCCAGGAGCATGCCAAGAACCAGCTCCAAACCCACTGACACCAAGGTAAACCACAGCGTGTTACCGACCGCTTGCCACCAAAGGGAATCGACCAACACACCACGGCTATCATCGCCAGGATTGGCATAATAGTTAGCCAAACCCACCATTTGGTACTCCGACGGGTTGTCGAGCATCGCATTGGTGAAACTGAAAAAGAAGGTGCGCATCAGTGGCCAGCCCGCCACAAGAGCAAGTAACAAGAGTGCGGGCGCCACCAGTATCCACGCGATACGGCGACGCCGCTGTTGGTAGCCTAACTGAGCCAATTAATGCCAATCCTTACCTTTAACGCGCTCCAGACGTTTTTCCAGGTCTGCTACTGCCCTTTTGCCGTCGCTGCTGCCATTGAGCACTTTAAAGGTCTCGTTGAAAATGGCGTTGGAGACCCGCGGGTACTGACTTTTAGTGGCCGTTGCTGGACGCGGTACGGCGTTGGCGAAAATCTCTTTAAACAGCGTCAGATGCGGTGCGGTTTCCAGTACCGCTTTGTCCTCATACAAGGCAGAGCGTGTTGGCGCGAAGCCAAGATACTTCAGTTGCACTTTTTGCGAATCGGCATCGGTGAGGATTTTCAGTAGCGCAATAGCCGCCTCTTTGTTTTTGGTATTCGAATTGATAGACCACTGCCACCCGCCCAGCGCGTTGGCCGATTTTCCATCCGGTCCCGCAGGAAGAGGTGCAACACCCACTTTACCTTTCAGCGGGCTATCTGCCCCTTGTGAAAGCAAATACGCGTAAGGCCAGTTGCGCATAAATAGCGCATCACCGTTCTGGAACACCGAACGCGATTCCTCTTCTTTGTAACCTAACGCCCCTTTTGGGGTGATTTTTCCAATCCAGCCCGCGACCATATCTAGCGCTGCGGCAGCCTTTGGATTGTTGATGGTCACGTTTCCTTTTTCGTCGATGAACGAGCCACCGCCGTAAGACTCAATCCATTCCAGCGCGTTGCAGGTCAGCCCTTCATAGGATTTACCCTGGAAGATCATCCCCCAGAAGTTTTTATGCCCGGCTTTGCGCTCTTCTTCCTGGATTTTGGTGGCGATACGCGTCAGGTCCTCCCAGGTTTTTGGCGGCTGTTCGTGGTACTTTTCCAGCAGATCTTTGCGGTAATAAAGCACGCCGGTATCAAGATACGCCGGAACCGCTTTCACCTTGCCGTTTACCGTATCGTTTGCCCACGGGCCCGGGAAGAAATCCCCTTTCATGTCACCAACCGCGTCGGTCAAATCGAGCGTTTGCTTATCAAGCAGACCGACCCAGATGGTATCTGACTGGAACAAATCGACCGCTTTTTCATCTTTGGCAGCAAACAACTGCTGCAGTAAAGCGAGCTTCTCGTCAGATGCCGCAGGAAATTCGATGAACTCCAGCTTGTTGCTGGTCTGTTTTTCGAAACGGTCTTTGACGTAGTTGCAGTATTCCTTACCGCCGGGGGAGATTGGGCATTCCATACGCAGAGTATCGGCCAACGCGACGTTAGATACGCCCGCCAGCGCCAGGGAAATAAAACTTAACGTCAGCTTTTTCATTGTTTCCTCTTTTGTTCAGACCAAATCGGAGGCAGGTGAAAAAACAGCACACCATTCAATAGGCTAGTTAATAACCAACTTATGCAGCAACTTAACGTCCTAACCTTTGTACGAATTCTCGACGTGGTGCACGTATCGCTATTTTTTATTTCACTTTTACGTGGGACGGGCTAAGTGACGGCGCTCACCATTCCAACCACACCCCGCCACGGTTACTACTCTCACGCACCGTTTCAATAAACCTCATTCCGGCAATCCCTTCGGTAATCCCGGGGAGCAATGGCGCATTGCCGCCGCGAATTTTAATCGCCGCTTCACGGTAGATTTGCGCGAATCCTTCCAGATATCCTTCGGGATGCCCGGCGGGTGTGCGGCACTGGTGGCGTACGGAATCATGGTTATTCACGCCGTTTCGCGTGACAGTGTAACTATTTCCATGATGGGGATGAATTTCCAGTATTTCAGGCTGTTGCTGGCGGAAACTGATGGTGGCGCGGCTGCCGACGATGCGCAGGCGCAGGTCGTTTTCAAAGCCGGGTGCCACCTGGCTTGCCCATAAACGCCCTCGGGCACCATTGGCATAGCGCATTTCTGCGTACACTTCGTCATCCAGCACGCGACCTGGAATGCGCGTCAGCAGTTCGCCGCGCACCACTTCCGGTTGCATGCCGCTGACGAACGCCGCCAGCTGCCAGGCGTGGGTGCCGATATCGCCAATCGCGCCCGCTCCCGCGAGCGCCGGATTGCCGCGCCAGCTCGCCTGTTTGTTATCCGTCAGCTCTAATCGGTCGTTCAGCCAGTCTTGCAAATACTCCACTTCGATAGTGCGAATATCGCCAATTTCACTGTTAGCGATACGGGCGCGAGCTTCACGTACCATCGGTAAGGCGCTGTAGTTGTGGGTGAGAATAAACTGGCGGCCTGTGGTCTCGATAACCTGCGCAAGCAGCCGCGCTTCGGCAAGTGTGACACCGAGCGGTTTGTCACAAATCACGTGAATGCCGTTCTCGAGAAAAACTTTAGCCACCGGAACGTGTAGGTGATTAGGCGTCACAATCGAGACAGCTTCGATGCCGTCCGGGCGCGCCGCCTCGTACTGCGCCATTTCTTGCCAACTGGCGTAACAGCGTTCGGCTTCGATAAACAGTGTTTCACCGCTGCGTTTTGCGACTTCAGGTGACGACGAAAATGCCCCTGCAACCAGCTCAAACTGGTCATCAAGCCTGGCAGCGATGCGATGCACCCCGCCGATAAACGAACCTTCGCCGCCGCCGACCATACCTAAACGGATACGTTTCATGGTTACTCCTCAAGCCCAAGCATGCGACGCACCGCGGTTTTGTCGCTGTCGTGGTGCGCAAAGTCGTCAAAGGCATAATCGGCGACCGGAATAATATGATCGGAGATAAATTTAGCCCCTTCGAGCGCGCCCGCATCACCTGCTTTCAGGCAACATTCCCATTCAAGCGTAGCCCATCCGGTGTAATCATATTGCGCGAGTTTGCTAAAGATCCCGTTGAAATTAATCTGCCCATCACCCAACGAACGAAAGCGCCCTGCGCGGTCAATCCACGGCTGATAGCCGCCGTAAACGCCGCTTTTTGCAGACGTTTGAAACTCGGCATCTTTAACGTGAAAAGCTTTGATTCGCGCATGGTAGTGGTCAATAAAACCGAGGTAATCCATGTGTTGCAGCAACATATGGCTTGGGTCGTAAAGAATATTGCAGCGGGGATGGTTATCGACCAGCGCCAGAAAACGCTCGAATGTCGCACCATCATGCAAGTCTTCACCGGGATGCAACTCAAAACAGACGTCCACACCCGTCTCGTCAAAACTGTCCAGAATCGGTTTCCAGCGGGCAGCCAGTTCACAAAACGCTTCGTCGAGTAACTGCTCATTGCGCGGCGGCCACGGGTAAAAGTAAGGCCAGGCCAACGCGCCTGAAAATGTCGCGTGAGCGTTCAGGCCTAAATTTTGCGACGCGCGCGCGGCCTGTTTCAGGCTGTTGACCGCCCATTGTTGGCGAGCGGCTGCATCGTGCGCCAGTTCCGGCGGCGCAAAGCCAGCAAATGCCGCCTCATACGCCGGATGCACGGCCACCAGTTGCCCTTGTAAATGCGTGGAAAGCTCGCTAATTTCCAAGCCTACATTGGCCAGCACTGCGCGAATTTCAGCGCAGTATTCCGGGCTTTGCGCGGCTTTAGCCAGATCAAAAATATGCGGCAAGTGCGTGGGGATCTGCACCGCTTTGTAACCTAATCCCGCAGCCCAGGCTGCCAGGGTATCGAGCGCATTAAACGGTGGTTTATCGGTAATAAATTGCGAGAGAAAAATGGATGGCCCTTTCAGGGTTTTCATTACAACATCTCCTTAAGTAACACCGTGCGTTGTTCGCGAACCGCAAGATCTGCCGCCAGCACCACCGCCAGGCTATCAACCGCCTGCTGTAGATGGCGCGACAAATCAATATCTTCGTAAATGGCACGGGCAAAAAACTGTTGTTCACGTTGGCACAAGGCAAAATGGTCGGGTTCATCACCGGCTGTCACCCACTCATCTTGATGAGCAAATTCGCCCTGCGCGTTTAATTGTGCGTGATGAATGCGTAACGATTCAGTGCGCGTGTGCGCTTCAACATTTGACGATTGCCCTTCGCCAGCGGCTTCTCGTGCCACAATGGACACCGAACCCTGCGGGCCAATCACATCTTTAATAAAGAATGCGGTTTGGCTCATCATCGGCCCCCAACCCGCTTCGTACCAACCAACGGAACCGTCGGTGAAACGCACCTGAAGCTGGCCATAGTTAAACTGCTCGGGGGCAATCTCTTCACTGAGACGTGCGCCAATTGCGCTAACTGACTGCGGGCTGGATTGGGTCATCTGGCACATCACATCAAGATAATGCACACCACAATCGACAATCGGCGAAAGCGACTGCATCAGCATTTTGTGCGTGTGCCAGGCGCTACCGCTGCTTTGCTGATTGAGGTTCATGCGCATGACCAGCGGTTTGCCCAGCCCGTGTGACAACGCAATAAACTGCTGCCAGACGGGGTGATGACGCAAAATGTACCCGACCACCAGTTTTTTACCGGTCAGATGTGCTGTAGCAATCACCCGTTTAGCCCCGCTCACTGTCGTGGCAAGCGGTTTTTCGAGAAACACATGGCAACCTGCGGCGAGCGCCGTCAGCGCCAGAGCCTCGTGGCTGTCAGGCCAGGTGGCGATGCACACGGCATCAGCCTGAGTCTCTTTAATGGCCTGCTGTAAATCATCGAACAGCGGAATATCTGCCGCGAGTTGTGCTTTCAGATGAGCTTTAGACTCTCCACGGGCGATGAGCCCGCAGAGCGTAAACTCATCCAAATTCTGATACGCAAGGCTGTGGGCGGCCCCCATATTCCCGCAGCCCACGACCAGTACGCGCAGCGGCTTATTTGCCATGCTGCTCGACCTCTTTGTAATTGAAGGTGAAGAAGAAGATGGCGGCAATCACTACCGCTGCAATCGCCGGCATCCACCAGAACTGCTGCCATTGCAACAACCCTTCCGCACCCTTAGCGGTGACCGAGCGGTTAAACACCGCGCCGCTGATTTGCGAACCAATCAACATACCCAACCCGTAGGTAAACAGCACCAGCAGGCTTTGCGCTTGCCCTTTCACTTTATTCCCCGCCACTTTATCGGTGTAGATAAACCCGATGACGAAGAAAAAGTCATAACAAACCCCGTGCAGAATGATACCGATGTAGATCATCCAGCGCGTTTCTTCGGTTATGCCCAACGCGAACATCGCATAGCGCAGGAACCACGACAGCATACCGATTAGCAGCATCATTTTGATGCCCAGGCGGCGGAAGAAGAACGGGATCAGCAACATAAACAGCAGCTCAGACATCTGTCCAAATGCCATTACGCCGCTGACGTTTTCAAAGCCGACCGCGGAAATAAAGGGTGCGGCATAAGCGTAATAAGCCGCCAGAGGAATGGAAATCAGCGTGGCGCAGATGATAAACACCATGAAGTGGCGTTGCTTGAGCAGTGCGAATGCATCCGCACATAACAGGTCACGCATCGATAGCGGTTTGCCGCGATCCGGCGCGGGGGTATTGGGCAGCGTAAAGCTGTAAATCCCCAACACCACAGAGGCAACTGCCGCCAGGGTGAAGATACCCGTGCTGTCTGAAAGCCCGCTGGTGCCAACAATAAGGCCCGCCACAATCCAGCCGATGGTGCCGAACGCACGCACAACCGGGAAGCCTTTTTCACTGTTTGCCAGGCTATGGAACGCCACGTTATTGCTCAGCGCGATGGTTGGCATGTAGCAAAGCATGTAGGCGAAGACTATCCACAGCAGCCCGCTCTGCCCACTTTCGAACATCCCAGGCAACCACCACAGCAACGCCGCGCCAATCAGGTGCAGTACGCCGAGTACTTTTTGCGAAGCAAAGAAACGGTCAACCAACATGCCGAGCACGAACGGCGATAAAATGGATGCAATCGGCCCGGTGGAATACGCGTCACCAATCAACGCGCTCAGGCCGTATTTCCCCATCACCACGCCGAGCGTGACATACCAGGCTCCCCAGACGAAAAACTCGAGAAACATCATTAATGACAGGCGCGGGATCACCCATTTATGCGTGACCACCTGCGCTCCAACAGCCGACTGAGAAGACATAGATCCTCCGGGACAGAGTTTGTATTTGTTATTGTTGTTTACCCTAAATAATTCGTGGTGCAGGAAGGCGGCAATCGAATACACCCCGATGAGCTTACTTAAGTCAGTGATTCGGGTAACTGAGTGCGGCTAACCAACCTGCAACGCGAAGTATGATGGATAAGTTTTGTAATCGATTACATTCGCATATCATTAAAAATGTAATCGATTTCATTTAACTTGCCATCATGCTGATGAATTATTTGGTAGTATCAATTCAAATCTGGAATGTGGCTCACAATTCAACCCATCGTGCAAAGGATCAACATGTCGATAGATAAAGTGGCGCGAGTTGCCGGTGTTTCTACCGCGACCGTTTCCCGAGTGCTAAACGGCAATCCTGCCGTTAAACCGGACACGCGCGACAAAGTGCTGGCGGCAATTGAGGCGTGTGAATACCAACCTAATCTGTTGGCGCGCCAGTTGCGCACCTCGCGCAGCCGCATGCTGCTGGTGTTGGTGTCAAATATCACCAACCCCTTCTGTGCCCGCGTGGTGCGTGGCATTGAAGAAGAAGCAGAAAAGCACGGTTACCACATTTTGCTGTGTAATTCAGAGTCACGTCTGACTCGCGAATCGGCCTATTTGCGCCTGTTGAGCGGTAAAGTTGTCGACGGCGTCATCACCATGGATGCCATCAGTTGTTTGCCTGGGCTGACCACGCTGATTGGCGACTCGCCGTGGGTGCAATGCGGTGAAGGCGATCCTGGTTATCGCGCTTCATCGGTCACCATTGATAACTTTAAAGCGGCGGAGGCCGCGGTTTCTCACCTGACAAGCGCGGGTTACAAACGCATCGCCTTGATTAACGGCGATTTACGTTATCTCTATTCTCAGCAGCGTGAAGCGGGTTATCGCGCGGCCTGCGCTAAAAGCTGGCAAACCGTTATCTATGCAGACGATCTCGAATACCAGGCTGGAGTGCAGGCGATGGCCGAACTCTTCACCCTACCAGAACCGCCAGATGCGGTATTTGCCATTTCCGATGCCCTGGCGGGCGGTGCCATGCATTACGCCCACGAGCAAGGTCTGCGCGTACCTGAAGATGTGGCAATTATGGGCTTTGATGGAGTACCGTTTGGCGCAGTCACCTTCCCGCCTCTCACCACTATTGAACAACCGATGCATCAGCTCGGTGTGCGAAGTGTGCAGCTATTGCTCGAGCGCATTGATAACCCAGAAGTCGAAACCGTCAATGAGATCCTGGACTGGAAATTGGTGGTGCGGGGGTCGGTGTAGGATGTAGTTCAGTACAGTATTCAATGCTTAATAAAAAGATCACTTCTATAATGGGTTACATCACCATATATTCAACTGCTTGATGAGTGAGGAAACTGGAAGCCACATGATTGTACCGTTCCCCCGCACTTTCAGTCTGTTCGTTGCATTATTACTGGTAAGCCCGGCGAGTTTTGCTTTAGATACAGATCGTCCTAAAAAGCATGCTGACGCGGTGCTCGCGCTGATGAGTTACACCGTCTGGCCAGACGTTACCGCCAGTGACCTGAACATCGATAACGGCAGTAGTGAATCACAAGAGCTTTCCATTACGCAGTTCGGTGGTGGCGCAACCGTTAGCCAGGAAGTCCCTATCTATCTTGAAGGGACAATGGGGTACAGCCGTTACGACCCGCAATTTGTTCTGTCTGACGGTACTGAGAGCCGCAAAATCCCTGCGAAATGGAACAGTCTTACCGCCACGGGTGGTATTGGTTGGGATTTCCACATCTATACCGATAGATGGGGAGGTAAACTGGTATTGCGCCCTATCGCCAATTTCATGCTGGGAACCATGGCCAGTGATTTGCGTATTGGTTCGTATGTCATCAAGAAGCGCACCAATAAAGAATTTGATTTTCTGAATGGTGGGCGGCTCAATGCTTATGGGCTGGGCGGCTCATTGATGCTCGATTATGAATTATTCTCAAAACCTCAAGACATTGATATTGAGTTACGCTACTCCGATATGACCCTACGCAGTTTTGCCAACACTTCAGAAGCCGTCAAAGGAGAGGCTAATACGCAAAATCTGGGTGTTTATCTGCGCCGTCGCGCGCCCATTTCTGACTGGACGTTGCTTAACAAACCAGTACGTTATGTTCTGGAAGGGGCACATACGGAATATCTGGGGGAGCAACGCGGGCAACTCGGGTTTAATAGCCTGTCATCAGTGGGGCTCGGGTTTGAGCTCGATAGTAGTGATTATGATGTTTTCATCTCCCGCACACGGCTGGTGGCGCGTTATATGTTTGGTAATAACACCAATGGTTATGGTATAGGGCTGGCGATGAGTTTTTGACTTTTGTTGAGCAAGTCATGGGGAAACGGTGGATGTCGCTTACGCTAATCCACCCTAAATATGGCTATTGATTACTTCAACGCTTCCGGCAGCTTTATCACCCACAGCTCGTTTTGCGACTCGGGCTTCTCCAGCGGTTTTAAGGCGATTTTCGTCGCCACTTCACGCCCGTCACGCGTCAAATGACCTTTACCATCCACTTCATAATCATCGGCTTTTTTAGCGTCAGCACCCGGGTTTTCCAGCACCGCTTGCAGACCAAAATCGTTGTCATTAATAACAGCAATAGTTTGGTTATCAATCAGCGTCATACCTTCAGCTTTTTCTTGCTGCCAACCCAGTTTGCGTAGATCAACCACCTCTTTTTTCTCAGCCAGTTTGATGCCACGCGCTTTGAGTTGCGCCGCATCGTCAAATTCTGGGGCCTTTTCTTTATCGAAGGTGCTTAGATCGCTGGCCTGGCTAAGATCGACCACATAAACCAGATTGCGCATCACTTTGTTTTTATCGCCACCCTGTTCGATGAGCAGCAGACGGTTATCGTCCAACGCAACAATATCGCCAATCTTGGCGTCCTTGGCTTTCTTGTAGGCATCGACATCAATCGGGTAACCATACATCTCGGTTTTACCCGTTTGCGGGTTGAAGCTCACGAGGCGGGTAAACTGCGCACTATTTTTACTTTTACCGTCGATATCCAGCGTGCTTTGTACCGCAGCAATAATGCGTCCATCTGGCATCCTTGTAATGCCTTCAAAACCACGGTTGGCCTGGCGCCATTTGAGGATATTCGGCAAACCGCCCGCCACACCCTGCTCGCCTTGTTCTACCTGCGGACCGTATTTTTTGAGGATTTTACCGTTGCTGTCGATATTTATAATGAATGGGCCGTATTCGTCGCACAACCAGTAACCGCCTTTACCATCTGGCGTAATTCCTTCGGTGTCCAGCCCGCGCTTGTCGCTCGACAATTGCTGCAAGGAATCACTCAGCGCAATTTCATTGGTCGCGCCAATCAATCCTTCCGGCAGTGGCAAACCACTGATTGGGCCATTTTCGTCATGCAGCGCATGGGCGTCGGTCGCCAGCGCTTTGCCATCGGCTACGCGGATGGTCATCATTAACGGGGTATATTTTGGATTGGCAAAAATCTTCGACTCTTTTTTGCCAGATTTTGGCGAATCAGCATTCGGGCCGCGATCAGTTACGGTTGCGAAGACCAGCGTTTCGCCCTCTTTGCCAACAAACTGCAAGCCTGAGCCCACGCCAACCGGCAAGCCATCAGGGAAGTTCGCGGCATATACCCCCTGATACTCAACATGTTCGCCTTGAGGGAATGTGACAACGTAACGCTCAACATGCGGCTCCGCCGCCTGACTTGCCAAAGGTAATAAAGTGGTCAGTAGTAACGCAAAAGGTTTTAATTTCATGGTGTTTGCATCCGTCGTTGGGGTCAACAAGGTATAAATCAGCTTTATGACACAAATATGACTATTTCTGTTGTGATTATTTCCATCACTAAATATCCCGCCCAGCTTGCCGATAACCCTCTTGTACTGGATGAAACAAGTCAGATAATTTTTCAAACATCATAAGGGTATCGCATGTCAGTCAGGCGTTTTTCGATCTTAGTTTTCAGCACATTGCTGATTATTTTTCTGGTTAGTACTGCGTCAAACATCTGGTCATTAACCCGCAGCAATCAATCTCTGGATAACGTAAACCGTGAGATCAACGTGGTGTTATCGGTCATCGACCCCATTAACCACAGCCGAACCATGCGTGTTCG
>DATERH010000193.1:0-13462 GCA_035271785.1 Buttiauxella sp. | reverse complement strand
CAGAAATTCCTGACGTGTATTCTGGCTGGATTTGAACAAGCCGCCTAACGATGTCGTGGTTGTCGCACTGGTTGCATCCTGTACGCCACGCGCTTTCACACAATAATGGACCGCATCAATAGATACCGCCACATTGTTGGTACCAAGCAATGTTTGCAAAGCAATCAGGATTTGCTGGGTTAAGCGCTCCTGGACCTGCGGACGCCGCGCAAAGAATTGCACAATGCGGTTAATTTTCGACAGGCCAATCACGGTGTCTTTCGGGATGTACGCCACTATCGCTTTACCATCAATGGTCACGAAATGGTGTTCGCAAGTACTGGTGAGCGTAATGTCACGTACTGTCACCATCTCATCGACTTTCATCTTATTTTCGATGACCGTGATTTTTGGGAAGTTGGCGTAATCGAGGCCGGAGAAAATCTCATCGACATACATTTTAGCGATGCGATGCGGCGTTTCCATCAAGCTGTCGTCGCTTAAATCAAGATTCAGCAACTGCATGATTTCCGTCATATGCTCGGCAATATGGCGCTTGCGGGTTTCGTTATCCAGCTCACGCAATTGTGGACGCAGCGGGGTTTCCAGGCCGCGTGCAACTAATGCTTCGTGAACCAATGCAGCTTCTGGGCTTAATGATGACATACTATTTTCTCCTGCAGGTGTGACTGACCTCGGCCCTACATGGGGCAAAGTGTGCGCTCATTGTGCGTGAGCACGGTCGCATAATCCAGTAGTGCGAACGATATCTACACTAAATAATTCGAGTTGCCTCGCGGCGGCAAGAGAATGCATCCCGATGAGCTTACATAAGTCAGTGATGACTCGCTCATCCACGAGCCTCCCCCCTTCGGGGACAACGTTCACATCTGCCCCCGGTTGATTTGTGGGGAAAATGAACGTAGCCAACAAAGAGGCAACTTGAATTATGACGGGGCAAATTAATGAAACCGTCAAACTCTTCGCCAAACCAACCCGCCACTGACCAATAATGCAAATCCGGCGACATATAATGCTGGCTCGAGTTGGCCGGTTAGCGACGTAGATATCGCCGACAACATCGGTCCGACCAACTGTCCCATCGCGTAGCCGGTTGTCAGCAACCCTGCCAAATAACGGGTATGCTGCGGTGCCAGTTCACGGCCATATTGTAGCGACAGTTGTACCGCACATAAGAAACCGCCCCCGACTAATAACGCCCCCAGAACCAGACCTGCCACGCCTGGGATCATATCTGAGGCAAAGACTCCGAGTGCCTGTAACCACAAAACTAACGCCAACCGCTGATTGCTTTGCAACCATTGCCGCGCGGCGATACCAAGTAAAATGCCACACACTGCTGCTCCGCCAAATATCGGCCAGACGAATTGTGCGAAGGCGCTACCAGGAAAACGAGCGTTGGCCATCTGCGATAAAAACGTGGCAGGCAAAATATAACCAAATCCGGCCAGACTGTAGCTCCAGACCAGGCGTTTGAGCTGTAAGGTCAAGACTAACGGCTCAGGTGCGGTTTCCGGGCGATGCAACTCCCCTTTGCGAGGCAAGTTGCGGGCAATCAACACAATGAATAACAGCGCCAGAAAACCATAAACCAGCCAGGCGAGGCTCGCGGATAAACCGTAACGATGAATCGCAACCGCTGACAACCCACTGATAAATATCCCGGCCCCCGGACCGGCAAATACCGCAGCGCTTAAACCGGGTTTGCCTAAACGGGCTAGTTGTTCGTTGCTCCAGGCGGCAATTAACACCATCGCCCATCCGCTGGCACAACCAATCAGAAAACGAATCAGCGCGTGCCACAATGCAGCATCCACGGTTGCTGAAAACAGCGTCAATACCACAGCACCCCAAACACCGAGCATTAAACGTAACTCGACGCACCGATGTGCACGCATGGCATCCCACGCCCCCACCAGATACCCGAGGTAGTTAATCGCTGCTACCAAACCCGCACTGGTTAAGGTAAGTTGCCCTTCCGCTAACATCAACGGGACTTGTGGCGTAAACGCAAAACGGCCAATGCCCATTGCGACCACCAACACCAGAAACCCTGTCAATGCGATACGTGCCGCCACGCAACCCCCAATTGTTACGATTTCGTTGCCTGTATGATGCAGCATGGCTAGACTGGGGAGAAGTGAAAGTTATTCATTGATCTTGAATATAATTAAGGAAAACCGGATGGAACTCCTAGAAGAGCACCGCTGTTTTGAAGGCTGGCAACAGCGCTGGCGCCATGATTCCACAGTACTGAAATGCCCGATGACGTTCAGTATTTTTCTGCCAACACCGCGCACCACTCCTCCACCAGTACTGTACTGGCTTTCCGGTTTGACCTGTAACGACGAAAACTTCACCACCAAGGCGGGCGCACAGCGCGTTGCCTCAGAACTGGGGATTGTGCTGGTTATGCCAGATACCAGCCCGCGCGGTGAGAACATCCCAAATAATGAAAGTTATGATCTCGGCCAGGGGGCAGGTTTTTACCTGAACGCGACCGAGCAGCCGTGGGCCGACCATTTCCGCATGTACGACTACGTTAACGACGAATTGCCCGCGTTGATTGCCGATAAATTTAGCGTCAGCGAAAAAGCCTCTATTTTCGGCCATTCGATGGGCGGTCACGGTGCGCTGAGCATCGCGTTAAAAAACCCAGGCCGTTATTGTTCAGTGTCCGCCTTTGCGCCCATTGTGAATCCAAGCCGTGTACCGTGGGGGCAAAAGGCTTTTAGCGCTTATTTAGGTGCGGACGAAGAGAAATGGCGTGAGTGGGATAGCTGTTGTTTACTGATGCAGGCCGATAGTACGCAGGCAATTCCGGTGCTTATTGATCAAGGAGATGCCGATCAATTCCTCGCCGACCAACTGCAACCCGCGCAATTAGCCGAAGTTGCGCGCCAGAAAGACTGGCCGTTAACATTGCGCGTGCAGCCGGGTTACGATCACAGTTATTACTTTATTGCCTCGTTTGTTGAAGATCATTTGCGGTTCCACGCAGAGCATTTGGCATAACAATAAGGGTGGATTAGCGTAAGCGACATCCACCCTTCAAATCACAACAGTCGTTATAGGTGCTCACCATCAGGTGATTCACCGGCTTTGGATGAAGGCTTTTGGGGCTTATTGACCGTAATAAGCGCTTTTACCGTGTTTGCGCAGATAGTGTTTATCGAGCAATTGTGGCTGCATATTGCCCAGTTCAGGGGTTAACTGAGCGGAAAACAACCCCATGTAGGCGCACTCTTCCAGAACCACCGCGTTATGCACCGCATCTGTCGCGTCTTTCCCCCAGGCAAACGGGCCGTGAGCATTCACCAGTACCGCCGGAACCTGTAACGGGTCGATATCCCGCTCTACAAACGTCTGAATAATCACTTCACCCGTCTGATGCTCATACTCTCCGGCAATTTCTTCATGCGTCATTAAGCGCGTGCAGGGAATCGTGCCATAGAAATAATCCGCATGCGTGGTGCCCCAGGCCGGTAAATCACGTCCTGCCTGGGCCCAAATAGTCGCATGGCGCGAATGAGTGTGAACAATGCCACCGATGCCCGGGAAACGGCGGTATAGCGCCAGGTGGGTTGCGGTATCCGATGACGGTTTTTTGCTACCTTCTACCACCCTACCGCTGTGCAAATCCACCACTACCATATCTTCAGCGCGCATTCCGTCGTATTCCACACCCGAGGGTTTAATCACCATCCAGCCATGTTCGCGATCAATTGCACTGACGTTACCCCAGGTAAACGTCACCAAATGATGGGCTGGCAGGGCGAGATTCGCCTCCAGCACCTGCTGCTTTAATTGCTCTAACATACGAATCCCCCTTCCTGCATACGTTCTTCAATCCAGCGTCGTGCCTGAATAATTTCCAGCACCGGCTCTTTGGCTTTTTCCGTCCACATTTCCACTAAGAATGCCCCACGATAATTGAGCTGCTTTAATGTGCGGAACACACCAACAAAATCGACGCAACCCTCGCCAAATGGCACATCGCGAAATTGCCCAGCACTGGTTGCCGTCACTAGTTGGGTATCTTTGAGATGAATGGCCGCAATGCGGTCGATACCAAGAGTGAGTTCCGCCAGCACGTCATTACCCCAGGCGCTGAGATTGCCGACATCCGGATAAACACTGAACCACGGCGATGAAAGCAGCTTGTCCCACTTCTTCCATTTGGTTATCGAATTCATGAATTCGGTATCCATAATTTCTACTGCCAGCATAACTTGCGCACCAGCCGCCTGTTCTACCGCCCACGCCAGCCCTTCAGCAAAGCGTTGCTGCGTCCCTTCGTCTTGTTCTTCGTAATAGACGTCGTAACCTGCCAGTTGAATGGTACGAATACCCAAATCACGCGCCAGCTTAATCGCTTTGCTCATCACTTCACGGGCCCGCTCGCGCACCGTTTCATCGTGGCTGCCGAACGGGAAGCGACGGTGTGCTGAAAGGCACATCGACGGAATGGTGACGCCACTTTCCAACATCGCTTCAACCAGCGAGGCGCGCTGAGTGGTGCTCCACTCCAGGCGTGCGAGGCGTTCATCAGTTTCATCGAGTGACATTTCGACAAAATCAAAACCACAGCTTTTTGCCAGCGCCAGGCGTTCCGGCCAGGAGAGGTGTTTTGGCAGCGCTTTTTCGTAAATACCTAATGGATGGACTCTCATCGTTATGCCCCCCAGATGTCATGAATTTTCGCATGGAAATCTTGTGCCACTTGCAGCGGTTTTTCTGCGCCTGACAGTGCACGTCCGGCGATAAATGCTTTCACTTTGATGTCGCGGAACAGCGGTAAATCCTGTGGTGTGATACCGCCTGTAATCGACAGTTCCAGCCCGATGTCCGAGAGAGTTTTCATGCGCGCTAAATCTTCTTCACCCCAGGTTTGCCCGCTGGCCTGCGCGTCGCGCCCACGGTGGTAAATCGCCTGGCGAATACCGGCTTTATGCCAGGTGCTAGCATCGTCAAAGGTCCAGTTACCAAACAGCTCAATCTGGATTTCCCCTCCCCGCTCTATTGCCACCTGATGCGCTTTTTCAACCGTAGCCAGCGGTGCGGCACAAATCACCGTCATCCAGTTAGCACCGGCATCAAACGCTTGTTCAGCGAGCGTTTCTCCTGCGTCAGCGACTTTCCAGTCGGCGACGATAATTTTATCTGGGCAGAGTTTGCGTAGCTGGCGTACCGCATTCAGTCCCTCGGTCAGACACAACAGAGTGCCCGCTTCGATAATATCGACGCTATCGCTCAACAATGCAGCGTCGCGCAATGCGGGTTGTAGCTCGGTGTAGTCGAGAGCAAGTTGTAACAATGGACGACTCATAATGTGGATTCCCTGGTGGCATTAAGCGATGTGCAGCGGGCCTGATAGCTCTGCAACGATTCAATTAGCAATTGGTATTTTTGATATTTTGTCTGGTAAGCCTGCCAGACTGTGGGATCAGGTTGGATGACGCGCCTGGCGTGAGTAAGTTGATGCTGTGCCTGGGCAAAACTGGCGAATCCCCCCGTTCCGACCAGTGCTGCCAGAGCCGCTCCCAGACAACCGGTTTCTTCAACTTGTGGTAGCTCTACCGGTAGGCCGCTGACATCCGCCAGTATTTGCATCCAAACGTCGGAGTGTGCCGGGCCACCGGTCACACACAGAGTTTTGGCGGTTTGAAAACGTTCACGCATCCGGTTGAGGTGCGTCATATGGCTGAACACCACACCTTCATACACCGCCTGTAGCAAATGCCCGCGATGATGCGCGGACTGCAAACCGTAAAAACCGCTGGTCATCTCAAGCCCGGCGTTGCTGCCATACAAAAAGGGCAGGAACATCACGTCACTACTTGCTTTGGGGAGGGCTGAAACTGCACTGTTGATGTCGTCAAAACTCAGACCTCCCCACTGCGCGGTAAGCCATTCGAGGTTTGCTGACGATGTTGGGCTGGCTTCGTGAACGATAAACTGGCCGGGTGACACAAAACGCCCATAAACATAAGGATGGGGTTCACACTGGTTGATGCCATTGGCAATACCGCTGGTGACCGCCCAGGTTCCCATCACAGCGTTAAGCGCAGTGTCATCATGAAGACCGGCGCAAAGTGCGGTAGAAACCACATCGAACAAGCCGCCGACGACGGGCGTACCCGCTACCAGACCGGTTAAGGCGGCAACATCCGATGTGATTTCCCCGCAAAGCTGACTCGACCCCACCACCGGTGGCAGCGCCGAAAAAACTTCGTCGATATCCAATAATGACAGGAGTTGCGGGTCATATTCTCCCCGGCTCATGTTGTAGAAATTGGACTCTGAAATATTACTCTCTTCACACCCTTTCACGCCCGTAAGACACCAGCGCAAATAGTCATGCGCCATCATCACTGTGCCAATTTGCTGATAGCGTTCCGGTTGATGCTGTTTTATCCAGCGCAGTAACGAAACCGGATGCCCTGTCCACAGTGTCTGGCGGGTATGGGGGTAAAGCAGCTCTGGAATACGATCCCGCTGCCAGTCGCTGACGATATTCAACGCCCGACGGTCGGATGAAAGCATGGCATAACCTAACGGCTGGTCATGTTTATCAAGCAGAAACAGTCCCTTACCCTGAGCTGAAATGCCAATCCCTTTGATCTGTTCGCCGCCGATTGCACTGCGCTTTAACAACGTGGCAATGGTGCCGGTACAACTTTGCCAAAGCTTGTGCATGTCGCGTTCTGCCCAACCTGGTTGTTCGCACAGAGTCGCTAAAACCTGACGATGAATGGCAAATTCCCGGCCTTGCTGGTCGTACAATCCTGCTTTGAGATAGGTCCCACCGCAGTCGATGCCCAGCCAGAATTGTTGTTTCATTGCATTTTCTCTTTTCAGTGCAAACCAGCAGGTGGATGACGCTAACGCTTATCGACTCTTCAAAAACGACCCAACCCGTAGGTCAGATATACGATGCGTCATCCGACAAAAACTCAGTGTGTGGTACGGGTTAGCTGTGCATCAGGTTCTGCCAAATTAATGTTGTTAGGAGCGTCACATTTTGCAGGCAACAACAGCGCCAGCAGCGAAGCTATCGCCAGCGAAATCGCCAGGCAGTAAACCCCCGCATCTTTGCTGTAGAAGGTAATCAACAAGCCGACGGCGTAGGGCCCACAGAATCCGCCGAGATTACCCAGCGCATTGATTACGCCTCGCGCACCACCGGCCATTTCTGCGCTAAACAGGCGCGCAGGGATAGTCCAGAACACACCAGCGGCGGACTGCAAGAACACGCCGCAGCCAACCAGTGCGGCATAGGACAACCAAATGTGTTCTTTAAGCACAACAGACATGAACATGCACAGCGCAAAGCCCATCAACGGCAGAGCAACGAACAGTTTGCGTTTACCGGTGCGGTCGGAAAGCGAAGAGAAGATGAACATGCCAGCCATCGCGCCGACGTACGGCAAAATCGCTAACATGCCAACCTGCCCCATCGTGCTGTGAGTCAGTTCTTTAAGAATGGTGGGCAGCCACAAGGTGTAGCCGTATATCCCGGTCTGGTAGAAGAAGTTGAGTGCGATGAGTTGCCACATTGTTCTGTCTGAAAGTACAGTACGTAACGAAGCATTTTTAACGGTGGTAGCGGCGAGCTGTTTTTGCTCAGCACTGAGTGTGGCAATTAGCCATTTCTTCTCTCTTTCGTCTATCCAGCGTGCTTCTTGTGGGCGGTCACAGACAGTCAACATCCACAGCACTAATACGACAGCAGAGAGCAGACCTTCGATGATGAATAGCCAGCGCCAGTCCATTGCCGAAATAATCCAGCCGGAGAGCGGCGCGGTGATAATCCCGGCAATCGGCACAAACATAATCACAATGGCGTTAGCGCGCCCGCGTTCCGCATCCGGGAACCAGTTGCTGATCATCGTCAGCACCACAGGCAACATGCCCCCTTCCGCAACGCCCAGAGCGAAGCGTAAAAACAGCAGTTGATATTGATTGGTGATAAATCCGGTGAGAATGGAAATAATCACCCACGCCACCAGCGACCAGCCGATAAACTTTTTACCGCTGCCGTGAACGGCAATTTTTCCGCCCGGCACCTGGAGGAATAAATAGCCAATAAAGAAGATACCGCCCGCAAGCCCGGCCATAGTGGCTGAAATACCTAAATCGCTGTCCATTCCTCCCGGCATGGCAAAGGCGATATTTACCCGATCCATATAAGAAATAATACAGGTAATTAAAATTGGCGGAATAATTCTCAACCAACGGCTTCGTGGTATATCATTTGTTTGGGTAACAGAGTGAGTATTCATAAATTATTCTCGATTAAAATAAATAGAACCTGCTGCTCTTATCTTTGTAAGAAAAGAGCGGTTTTTTCTTAAATCAACGAATAATGACTTTTATTATTATGTTAATGCACTTCGTAATGCAGTAATTCCATCTTTTAAAATAGCCACACGATGCTCTACAGAGGCGGTTGGATTTATTTCCAACAATTTAATACCGATAAAACTTAAGGATGCTGGCGGAACACTCTTCAGCATTTCACGGGCGAGTTCGACCGTCAGCAAGCTTTCAGCGCAACCCGCTTCGCTGCCAGTAAATGGGGCGAAAGGTGCATGCGAATCCTGCCATTCACCGTATTCACCATTGCGTGCCGTGCCTGAAAACATCAACGCGGCCAGTTTCCCGGCTTGCTGGCACTGTTTTGCGTGAACAAGGGGAAGTGTGGTGTTACGCCCTTCAATGGCAGAACGTGCCCAGTTGATGCACATTCCCACGTCACGATTAGCGATTGCTTTGAGTTCCTGCTCAATCGGGAGAAAACCTTTGCGCGCCTCCGGTTGAGTCATGGCATCACAATGTTCAACGATTAACTCACACGGCCAGTCCCAACTTTGCAGCTCAGTCAGTGATTGAGCGAAACGCTCAGCCCGTTGAGAGACAGAAGCATCACCCGCCAATGGCGCGGCCTGCAACTCCAGCGCGATGACCTTTTGTTTGCCGAAGCGATCGTTGGTACGGCAAATTTTTTCCCACACATGTCGATAATAATCCACACAACTTTTACGCTGTGCTTCATCGCTCGATGCCAGGCCAAATCCGCTGTTAGTCCCCCGTCGCCGCATGGTTTCCATAATGGCGGTGACGACGATTTGCCACTCATCCGGCGTATGTTTAAACAGATACTCGTCGCCAAAAGGATGTAAATCTTCAAGGCAGGGTTGCTCAAGACCGTGAATCCCAGGCACATCTGCTAATTTGCGCCAGAATTGTGTTTCTTGTTCTTCCCCTTGTTGATGAAACGAGGGTGCGCAAGGGTATGCACCAATAATAAAACTGGTGTTATTCTCTTTCATTGTGTGTCCCTTAAATCTGGAGTATTAATTTAGTTCCGTTAAAGCCACCTTCACCACGACTTTTCTTATTTGCGCTTCTTTATTCTTATTACATGCTGGACGATGGACATCTTGCGGGAAAAACACGGCATAACTTCCCGGCACCATATTTATAAAAGATTCATTTTCCATTCCCTGATAAAAAAGAATATCACGCTGTTCCTGATAGGGGATTGAAATAACATTGTGGCCATTATCTTCCGCCACACCAATTATCTCCTCACCCCATGCCAGAAACTGAATATCAATATAGTGGCGATGCACTTCTGGTGAGTTTTCATTAGCTGGACAGGTGATTAAATCCAATACTTGTGCGTAAATATCACGCCCTTTTATTTCAATCACTCCCGGTTGCACGGTACTAAAATCAGTCGTGCGTAAAAAGTCCAGTGCCTGCGTAATGGCGGCCGGGAAAACACAGGGATTTTTATCAGCGATATGTCCAAAAATCATCATAGTTCTCCGTTATAGCGCCTGAATTCTTTCCCATACGCTGTCGTCAATGGTGATGCCGTTGCGGCGATTTTCAGCGAGTAAACGGCTAAATTCATGTCCTGGCAGGCGCACCGCTTCGTCAGGATTGGCACGTTCGGCGCTGACAACGTAATCAACAATACGCTGCAATTTGGCGTCTCGCGTTGGGCCGTCGATAAGTTTATCAACTTCAATGGCAATAAAGATCTGCGAAATACCGTACTCATCGCTATTGTCTTCGGTGACTTCCGCAACCGACGCGCCGTTAGAAAGCAGAGTCGCAATCATATCCAGCACAATCGACAACCCAGATCCCTTCCAATAGCCCATCGGCAAGATACGTCGGTTTTTCTCAACAATACCCGGCTCACGTGTGAGGTTACCTTCGTCATCAAAGCCGCCATCAACTGGAAGCTGCCGCCCTGCCAGACGATTCACTTCAAGCATGCCGTAGGAGAACATCGACATCGACATATCGACCATGGTGATAGGTGTACCTGGAATCGCCACAATCAGCGGGTTCGTCCCAATACGACACTCTTTTGCCCCCCATGGTGGCATCACCGCAATTGAGTTCGTCCAGCAAATACCAATGTATCCCTGCTCTGCTGCCTGCCAGCCGTAACTGCCACCGCGCATCCAGTGGTTCGCATTACGCAACGCCACAAGGCCAATGCCATGGTCAGACGCCAGTGAAATCGCGCGATCCATCATTTTCTTCGCGGTCAGGTTACCGATTGATCGATGTGCATCCCATTGCTCTATCGCGCCCAGACGGGTGACACACGTTGGTTTAGCGTCCGGAATAATGTCGCCCGCTTCCAGTTGCTGAATGAACCGTGGGAAACGGTTCACTCCATGAGAATAAACGCCCGATTCAGTGGTCTGGGCAAACATCTGCGCACAGTCACTCGCCGTTTCTGCGGCGACGCCACGCGCCAGCAATACTCTTTCGAACTCTTGCTTTAACTGTTCAAAGGTCACTTTCATGCCTGACTCCCGGTTTTCTCACTGGTGTTGTGAGTGATTTTAAATCTCTATATTTCACTATGCGAAATCTGATTTCAAAAATATACAGTTCTAGTTTTCACAAGTCAAAGCGTGATCGTTTTTTAAAAATCATTTAAATCAATGTGTTAATATTTGTCTGTTGAGAACGTGAACTGAACCACACTTTGCGCTACCATCAGAGCGCGGTGTAATTTAGGGAAGTGAGAGATGAGCGATAAAGAAAGTGATGTCACCAAAGAGAAAGACAGACCGGCTGGAAGCCAGAGTTTATTCCGTGGGCTGCAGCTCATTGAGATCCTCAGTAACTACCCCAACGGTTGCCCGCTGGCACATTTATCTGAGCTGGCTGAATTGAATAAAAGTACCGTGCACCGCTTGTTACAGGGGCTACAGTCCTGCGGATACGTCACACCAGCGCCCGCAGCAGGGAGCTATCGTCTGACGACTAAATTTATCTCAGTTGGGCAAAAGGCACTTTCGTCGTTAAATATCATTCACGTCGCGGCCCCGCATCTGGAAACGCTGAATATCATCACTGGCGAGACGATTAACTTCTCAAGTCGTGAAGACGATCATGCGATTTTGATTTATAAGCTTGAGCCCACCACCGGAATGCTGCGTACCAGAGCCTATATCGGCCAGCACATGCCGTTGTACTGCTCGGCGATGGGTAAAATTTATATGGCCTTTGGCCAGCCTGAGTATGTTGAGCATTACTGGGAAAGCCATCAGCAAGATATCCAACCGTTAACCCGCAATACCATCACAAGTGTTGAGCAGATGTATCAGGAGTTAGCGCAAATTCGCGAGCAGAAGATGGCGATGGATCGGGAAGAAAACGAGCTGGGCGTGTCGTGTCTTGCGGTGCCAGTGTTTGATATTCACCATCGCGTGAGTTACTCGGTTTCGATTTCGCTTTCTACGGCCAAGTTGCGCCAGGTGGGGGAGAAGAAGTTACTGAAGCCTTTGCAGGAAACCGCTGCGGCGATTTCACGTGAATTGGGGTTAAATAGTTAATGTGCTGCCACCAGAACGAGACACAATAAAAAGGGCGCGATGATCGCGCCCTTTTTTATCTTAGGTTGTGACTACTTTTCAAACGTTTTTGGGAACGTCATTTCGCTGTATTTCACGAAACGAGAACCTTTAATTATCTTGTAGCCGAACCAAATTGCCAGGAACAATGGAATACCAATGTAAGTTGCGGTTACGCCAGCCCAATCAATTCTATCGGCCAGGAATGCTTCGTAGTTCTGACCCAGGGTGATAATCAGGCACAAAACGAAGGCAAAGATTGGCCCCAAAGGGAAGAAACCTGAAACGTATGGCAAGTCTTTGAGATCACGCCCTTGTTTCACATAACCACGACGGAAACGATAGTGGCTAATCGCAATACCTAACCAGGCAATAAAACCAGTCATACCGGAGGTGTTCAGCAGCCACAGGTAAACGGTCTGGTTGCCATACATCGATGTCAGGAAACACAGACCCGCAACGATTGTTGTCGCGTACAGCGCATTACGCGGCACACCACCTGCAGACAGCTTAGAGAAAATGCGTGGTGCTTTGCCATCACAGGCCAGGGTGTAAAGCATACGCGTTGATGCGTACATCCCGGAGTTACCCGCAGACAGTACCGCCGTCAGGATTACGGCATTCATGACAGCCGCCGCAGACAGCAGACCTGCGTGTTCAAATACCAGGGTGAACGGGCTTACGCCGATATCTTTCACATCGTTACGCAGCAAGCTCGGGTCGGTATAAGGAATGATCAGGCTGATAATCAGAATCGCGAACACATAGAACAGCAGGATACGCCAGAACACCTGGCGCACCGCGCGTGGAATGTTCTTACCAGGATCCTCTGATTCACCCGCAGCGACACCGATAAGCTCAGTCCCCTGGAAGGAGAACCCGACTATCATCGCCACGCCTATCATGGCGGAGAATCCACCAGCAAAGGGCGCATCGCCAATCGTCCAGTTACTCCAGCCCGCAGGTTGTGCACCTTTGAAGATACCCAGAATCATCATCACACCGACAACGATAAAGATGATAATCGTGGTCACTTTAATCAGTGAGAACCAGTATTCTGCTTCACCAAAGCCTTTAACGGAGATGTAGTTCAGCAGGAACATGATGCCGAGGAACAGCGCACTCCAAATCCAGCCTGGAGTATCCGGGAACCAGTAGTTCATCACCAGTTGTGAGGCGACCAGGTCAACCGCGATAGTGACCGCCCAGTTGTACCAGTAGTTCCAGCCCAGCGCGAAGCCAAAGCCTTCCTCAACGTATTTTTGCCCATAAGTGGCAAATGAACCAGAAACCGGCATGTATGCTGCAAGCTCGCCCAGGCTTGTCATCAGGAAGTACACCATCAGACCAATCAGCATATAGGAGAGTAGCGCGCCGCCAGGGCCCGCCTGAGAAATGGTTGCACCAGAGGCAACAAATAGCCCGGTACCGATGGATCCGCCAATGGCGATCATCGTTAAGTGGCGCGCTTTTAGCTCACGTCTTAAGCCAGGCGCTTGTGTTGTTTTATCTTGAGAAACCATAGAAAATTGCGGTCCTTCCAAAAAATGAGGCGCGATTGTAGCAAA
>DATERH010000192.1:0-13787 GCA_035271785.1 Buttiauxella sp. | reverse complement strand
GCAAACGACGCCACGTCGTCTGTAGATAATCGCGATGCAAACTCACCGAACGACCAATGACCACCACAATCAACAGCGCACCGGACAACGCACTCGATACCTGATTAGGCACGCCAGCCATCTGTAAACCTTGTTGTAAATCCCCCACCAACAACGCAGCAAGCGCGGTTCCTAAAATCGAACCGGAGCCGCCATAAATATTCGCCCCGCCCAGCACCGCCGCCGTTAATGCGGGCATCAATAAATCGCGCCCTAAATCAGAACGCGCTGAACCGAAATACGAAACCAGCACAATCGCTGCAATCGCCGAGGCCAGACCAACCATGCCGTACACGCCGTACAGCGAGCCGTTAACCGGCAACGCGGCATAACGTGCAGCGCGTGGGTTTTGCCCAATCAAAAAGATATGGCGACCAAAGCGGGCGCGGTGGGTCAGCAGCCAGAACAGCAGCGTAATCACCGCAAACATCACCAGCGGGATCGGCAGGCCGAACAGCGTCAGATTAGAAAAATTAGTAAACACGTCAGGGAAACCACCGATACCTTCGTAACCCGTCGCGCCCGCCATGCCGGAAAGCAGAAGAGCTGCACCACCGAACAGGTACAACGTGCCCAGCGTGATAACCAGCGGACTGATTCCGGTGTAGTGAATCAGGGCGGCGTTAAACAACCCGCACAGCAAACCGACGACGAGCGTGAGAATCACGGCGACAGAGATGGGAAAACCCGCTTGCAACATGACGCCCAGCGCAATCGCGCACAGGCCAATGGTGGAGCCGAGGGAAATATCAATGCCACCGCTGATAATCACCAGCGTCAACGGCAACGCCACAATCCCGATACAGATAAAATCACTGGTGCTAAACAGCAGCATATTGATATCCAACATGCGCGGATTGATTGCCCCAAACAGCAAAATCTCCGCCACCAGAATCAGTAGTAACGCCACTTCCCAGTTAAGTTTCAGCTTCATTTACGCCACATCCTTCTTCTTACGGGGAAATTGCCGCACGTTTTTGGCGCCGGGTAATGGCGGCACAAAACGGCTGTATTTCTGCGCCCGTTGGTGGCGAGCCAGTGCCTGTCGCAAGCGCCCGTCCAGCACCAGCACGCCAAGCAAAACCAGTCCGGCGATAAAGTCATTCCACCATGCAGGGAGTTTGAACAGCACTAAGACGGTGTCGATTTGGGTGAGGAAGAACGCGCCGAGGAATGCACCAATCACGGTTCCGGTACCGCCGAGCAGTGAAATCCCCCCCAGCACACAGGCGGCGATGGCTTTCATCTCCAGCCCGCTGCCGGTTTGGTTGGGAACAAAACCAATTTGTGAGGCGAAGATAATTCCGGCGATGGCAGCTAACATGCCGTTAAAAGTGAACGCCAGCAGACGGGTACGATTTACCGCCACACCCAACTGGCGTGCGGCGGCGAGGTTATCGCCCACCGCGTAGAAATCACGCCCAAAAGCGGTGCGCGCTAATACCCATGCGGCAATCGCCACCAGCGCCAGCACCATAAAACCGAGCGGTGAAATACCGATGGCGACAGGTTCAGACAGCGATTTCAGGCTGGCGGGTAGCCCTTCAATCCATTTGCCGCCCGTCCACAACAGCATGCCGCCGCGATAAAGCCCGAGCGTGCCAAGTGTTGCAACAATCGCCGGAATGCGCAGCCAGACCACTAAAACGCCGTTAAAAAATCCGGCGAGCGCGCCCATCACCAGCGCAAAAAACATCGCCACTGGCAGGCTATAACCGCTATTCAGCGCCACACCCACGGCGATGGCACACAAGCCGACGGTCGATCCTACCGATACGTCAATGTTGCGCGTCAGCATCACCATCGACGCACCCACCGCCAGCAGGATCAGGATCTGCGAACTGGTGAAGATCATGCTTAAAGTTTGCAGGCTTAAATAGTTGTGGTTGAGCGCCACCAGCACACCAAACAAAATAACGATCGCCAATAGCGCGCTCAGTTCGCGGTTACGCAGCAGCGTTTTCATGCTTTACCTCCGCCAAACGCCATGCTCATCATGCTTTCTACTGTGATAGACGGTTTGCGTAATTCGCCGTTCATAGCGCCCTGATGCATCACCAGCACGCGATCCGCCAAGCCGCTAAACTCGTCAAGATCGGATGAGATCATCAGTACCGCCACGTTTTGCGCAACCACACTTTTGATCAGTTGATAAATATCCGCCCGCGCCGCGACATCCACGCCACGCGTTGGCTCATCGATTATTAGCAGCAACGGATTAGCTTCCAGGCAGCGAGCCAGCAGGACTTTTTGCTGGTTGCCGCCAGACAGCGTGCGCACGGTTTGCTCGGCATTATTCAGTTTGATCCCCAGCGCCCGGTGGTAACGCTCCACCACGGCGGCTTCGCGTTTGTTTTGCTGCCAGACGCTCGGTTCGTTAAGCGCGACGGTGTTCCAACGGATCGGCGCATCCAAAAACAGCCCGGAAACCTGACGATCTTCCGGCAGATAAATCAGCCCGCGATCGAGGCGTAATTTGGTGCGATCACCGCTGATATCTCTGTTTTCCAGATAGATGCGGCCACCACGTACCGGACGCAGGCCATACAGTGTTTCCGCTAACTCCGTGCGTCCGGACCCGACCAGGCCTGCAAGGCCGACGATCTCACCTGCATACAACTCAAAACTGAGATCGACAAAACCTTCTCCGGTGAGCTCTTCCACACGCAATACCGGAAAATCCTGCGGTTCGGTACGCCGATTACCTGGCAGAGCCAGCCACAGTTTTTGCGTATCGGTCAGGGTATGTTTGCGATCGACTGGCGTCATGGCATTGATCAACTGCTCATCCAACAGCTGTGAGGTTTCGCCTTGCAGCACCACCGCGCCATCGCGCATTACCGAAATATGGCTGGCGATCTGGCGGATCTCAGGCAGTTTGTGCGAGATAAAAACAATGCCAACGCCGAGGCTTTGTAACGATCGGATCTGGCGGAACAGGCGTTCGGTTTCACCCGGTGTGAGGGAAGCAGTCGGTTCATCAAGGATTAAGATCTTCGCTTCGCGCATTAAACCGCGCAGGATCTCAACCATTTGCTGATCGGCCACTTCTAACGTGCTGGCGGTGGCGCTGAGCGGTATCTGGCACTCGAGCTGGCGCATTTTATCTTGCAACCGATGTTCTATGTCGCTTTGCCGCGGTAGACGAAAAAGAATGTTTTCGCGCACCGTAAGATTGGGGAATAACATCGGTTCCTGTGGCACCAGGTAAATGCCCAGCTCATGCGCTTGCCCCGGTTTAAGACGCCCAAATGCTTTACCGTGGACTTTCAGTTCACCGCTATCTGCGGTTTCGACACCAGCGAAAATCTTCATCAGCGTCGACTTCCCTGCCCCGTTCCCCCCCAGCAATGCGTGGACCTGCCCGGCATACAGAGCAAAATCAATACCTTTCAGAACGCTTACGCCTGAAAATTGTTTGCTGATGTGGTGAGCTTCCAGCATTGCGGTGGTGTTGGGCATCTTCACTCCACAATTGAACAAAAGATAAATTGAATTAATAATGTTCAAAAGCGTAGACGCAGGGTTATATTTACAACAGGGCATAGATCACAAAATTTTTAAATAGATCAGCTAAACCATTTGCATCTGAAAATGATCTTTTTGCCGTGCGCTTCACATTTTCTTATCCCGCACTTTCGAACATATGATCTAAATTTTAATAAGAGTTCATCTATGAGCGATAAACGAACAGCAGAAGAAGGCAAGCTAGCCGCCTTGCCGATGGCAGAAGAAGAGTTGCTGGCGCGTGTGGCCTGGTCTTATTACCACGACGGGTTAACCCAGAATGATATTGGCGAGCGGCTCGGCTTGCCGCGTTTAAAGATTTCGCGCCTGTTGGAAAAAGGCCGTCAGTCAGGAGTTATTCGCGTACAGATTAACTCGCGTTTTGAAGGGTGTCTGGCACTGGAAACCCAGTTGCAGCAGCGTTTTGGCCTGAAAATCGCCCGCGTCCTTCCGGCACACAGCACGCCGCCGATGAATACCCGCTTGGGCATTGGCGCGGCTCAATCGCTGATGGGCATTCTGGAACCGGGGCAATTACTGGCGGTGGGATTTGGTGAAGCGACCATGAACTGCCTGCAACATTTGAGTGGGTTTATCGGCTCACAGCAAATTCGCATGGTGACGCTTTCCGGTGGTGTTGGGCCATACATGACCGGTATCGGCCAATTAGATGCAGCTTGTAGTGTCAGCATGATCCCAGCCCCTTTACGGGTTTCATCACCACAAGTGGCGGAGATTTTGCGCATGGAATCGAGTGTGCGCAATGTGATTCTTGCCGCAACCGCCGCTGATGTCGCAGTGGTTGGGATTGGTGCGATTAATCAAAAGCGCGATGCCACAATTTTGCGCTCCGGTTATATCAGCGAAGGTGAACAACTGATGTACGCCCGCAAAGGTGCAGTGGGCGATATTCTTGGTTATTTCCTGCAAGCGGATGGCGAACTGGTGGAAGGATTGGAAATTCACCGCGAATTACTTGGCGTGACGCTCGACGACCTGGCGCATCTCCCTACTATTGTGGGTGTTGCGGGCGGGACAGACAAAGCGGACGCGATTTATGCCGCACTGCGAGGTCAGCGTATCAATGGCCTGGTGACGGAAGAAGAGACTGCGCGGGCGATACTGGCGTTGGCGGATTAAACCTGATTCGTCGCCAACCGCGCTCATAAGAGGAATGGCGATGAGTTATTTACTTGCACTGGACGCCGGAACGGGCAGCATCCGCGCCGTGATCTTCGATACTTCAGGCCACCAGATAACCGTCGGCCAGGCCGAATGGAAACACTTGAGTGTGGCCGATGTCCCCGGTTCGATGGAGTTTGACCTCATCACCAACTGGCAGCTTGCCTGCCAGTGCATCCGCGAAGCACTACAAAAAGCGCATCTCCCTCCAGGCGCTATCAGCGCAGTTTCCTGCTGTTCGATGCGAGAAGGGATCGTACTTTACGACCGGAATGGCACACCTATCTGGGCATGTGCCAACGTTGATGCCCGTGCCAGCCGTGAAGTCACCGAGCTTAAAGAGATCCACGATGGCCAGTTTGAATCCGAGGTTTACCATGTTTCCGGTCAGACACTGGCGTTAAGCGCCATGCCGCGTCTGCTGTGGCTTGCGCATCATCGGCCCGATATTTATCGCGAGGCGGCTACTGTGACGATGATAAGTGACTGGCTGGCCGCCAAACTCAGCGGTGAGCTGGCGGTTGACCCTTCCAATGCCGGAACCACTGGCATGCTGGATTTATCGACTCGCGACTGGCGGCCCGCACTACTGGATATGGCAGGGTTGCGTGCTGATATTCTCTCTCCGGTAAAAGAAACCGGCACTGTGCTCGGCCAGGTCACCCAGGAAGCCGCACAACAGAGCGGTTTGCTCGCTGGAACCCCAGTGGTGATGGGTGGTGGCGATGTGCAACTTGGCTGTGTCGGGCTTGGTGTGGTTCGCGCCGGGCAAGCTGCGGTATTGGGCGGTACTTTCTGGCAGCAAGTCGTGAACCTGCCAACCATCAAAACTGATCCCGACATGAACATCCGCGTGAACCCCCACGTTATCGGCAATATGGTGCAGGCAGAATCCATCAGTTTTTTCACAGGCCTAACGATGCGCTGGTTCCGTGATGCATTTTGCGCTGAAGAAAAGCTGCTCGCCGACAGGTTGGGTGTCGACACTTATGCGCTGCTCGAAGAGATGGCCGCGCGCGTTCCGGCAGGCTCGCACGGCGTGATGCCGATATTCTCGGACGCTATGCATTTCAAGCAGTGGTATCACGCGGCACCGTCGTTTATTAACCTCTCAATCGATCCCGAAAAGTGCAACAAAGCAACACTGTTTAGGGCACTCGAAGAGAACGCGGCGATGGTGTCGGCCTGCAATCTTGAACAGATCTCCGGATTTTCGGGTATTCAATTTGAGTCATTGGTGTTTGCCGGTGGCGGGTCAAAAGGCGCGTTGTGGAGCCAGATTTTAAGTGACGTGACGGGCTTACCTGTGCGTGTGCCGGTCGTCAAAGAAGCGACAGCGCTCGGTTGTGCGATTGCTGCAGGCGTCGGAGCGGGGTTGTTTAATAATATGGCAGATACGGGCGAGCGACTGGTGCAATGGCAGCGCGAATTTACGCCCAACCTTGCGCATCGCGAGCTATATGATGAGATGAAACGCAAATGGATGAAGGTCTATGCCGACCAGTTAACGCTGGTTGATAGTGGTTTGACGACGTCAATGTGGCAGGCACCAGGGCTGGTGATGCGCCCTCACCCTTAGGATTAGGGTGAAGGCGTTTATACCCGTCACACTTCAAGTTGTGGGTGCGTTGGCCACGTTTGCTCGCCTGCCCACAACTCGAATGATTTTGGGTATATGTTTCCAATCAGAAGTAATATTTAAATCTTACGCGGCCACCGTAACGGGTGTTGTCACTGTCTTCGCTGGCGTCATTATCCGCATCGACCCACGACACATAAGTACCGAGATAGATATTAAAGTTCTTCATACCCATCACGTTCGGGAACAGATATGAAGAGTGAATGGTATGGATATCGTAGGTGCCAGCGTTGGTAATCCAGCAGTCGCTATCGCAGTTCTCAATCGCGTTGGTGACATCAAACTTATCGATATCGTTATGTGCGTAGATATAGCCAAGTTCAAAATTCTGCCACAGGGCGTTCACACCTGCGGTGAAGTCGGTTTCATCGGCGGCGTCCATATAGGCAGTACTGAGACTTGCCACGACTCCGTTATCCGGGTTGTTTTTCAGCCCGTTCCACGTCATGGTCAGGCCATAGCCAGTACGGCTTGATTGATCTACCGTTTGACCATCTGCACCTACATAACCGTATGCGTTATCCACGACTTGCGCTTCCATCGCAGCGGCGACCGAGAAACTCTCTTTTGACCACGCGATAACAGGCCGCAGGTAAGCGACGTTTTTATCGTTGACCATTTCATTGCCGTGATATGACTTGTCCTGATACAACGCAGTACCGTTTTCCAGCAAGGTATTGAGCTCAAAGTACCAGTTGTCGATATTTTTGCTCAGCATGAAATTGCCACCGCTATCGCTTCGCCCGCGCCCTTCTTTCATCATGTAGATGTAGCCGTAACCATCACCGTAGAGATCGTTGGCGGTGTTACCTGAGTACTCGACAAAAGTATCCTGGTTAAGCGGGAACATATCGTAGGCTTCGAAACGGCCCACTTTCACCTTCCAGTCATTTTCATGACCAAAGAAGAAAGCCGCATCATCAAGATTCATTTTGCCGCTTAAATCGGCTAACGGTTGCACAGTGAATCCGGCGAAATTACCATTTTGCATGCGCCTATAACCGTCAAAACCGAGAAGAATTCGACCATTAATATCCCAACGCTCATTATTCCCATTTGCCCAGTCGGTATTCGCGCTGTGGCGTACGGAAGTCAGGCCATTACTGCGACTGGCCGCATCCATGTTAAATTCCACATCACCATATATTTTTAAATCGCCATAACCGCTTAATGTTAATTTTGGCGACTGATTATCGGTTGTAGTATTAACTGATTGTTCACTCACCACCGCAACCGGTGCAGTTGCAATAGCCTGTGGCGGCGAAGGTTTAGATTTAAGCTGTTGAATTTCCGCTTCTGCACTAGAGGCCCGCTGTTCTGCGGCTTGTAAGCGTTGTTCTAATTGATTAAGGCGTTGTTCAAGTGCACTTTGCTGTGTTGACGCTATTGCCCCTGTTGATAACATCGCGCTAACAAAGAGTGCCAGCGTTTTTATTTTTATACACATACTATGTCCTTATAATATTCATTATAAATAGCCTCAGGCAATGTATTAAGCAAACACATCACCAAAAGTGATTAACCTGACATTGTTTATTTACAAATAGTATTCAATAAGAACATAACAATTTTAATTTTTCGCCACACAGGTAAATATCCAATATATTAGCCGCATCACAATCTTGATCTTAAAATATAAAAAACCAGACTTAATACATTTATATAAAATATGCATTTCTACTGATATATAATATCAACACATCTTTTTAGTGAATTTGATGAACTGGAAAACGTGAATTCATCATTCAACGTAGCAGTCGTTAATGTGGGAGGTGTGAGCAAGAAAACTGAAGAACTTTGAATCCCGTCACAATCATTTAATCCCTTTTTCCCATAAGCGCCACAGCCCGCTAAATTACTAACTCATCCGACCACATAATAATAATGATCCTGCAGGAAAAAAATATGAGCTATCCGTCGCTGTTTGCCCCGCTAGACTTGGGTTTCACCCAGCTTAAAAACCGTGTGCTGATGGGTTCGATGCACACCGGACTTGAGGAACACCCGAAAGGTGCTGATCGTTTAGCCGCATTTTACGCCGAACGCGCACGCCATGGTGTTGCGCTGATTGTCACTGGCGGTGTCGCCCCCTCACCTTCAGGCGTTGGCGTGGAAAGCGGCGCGGTACTCAATGATGTCAGCCAGCTTGCCCATCATCAGATTGTCACCGATGCGGTGCATAACGAAGGCGGGAAAATAGCTCTGCAAATCTTGCACACCGGGCGGTACAGCTACCAGCCAAACCCTGTCGCCCCTTCGGCTATTCAGGCACCGATTAACCGTTTTAAACCCCACGCCTTAAGCCATGAAGAAATCCTGACCTTGATTGAAGATTTTGCCCAGTGTGCGAGCCTTGCACAGCTTGCCGGATACGACGGTGTCGAAATCATGGGTTCCGAAGGCTATTTGATTAATCAGTTTTTAGCGGCAAGAACAAATCAGCGCGATGACGAATGGGGGGGCGATTACCCACGACGCATGCGTTTTGCGATAGAAGTCGTTCGGGCGGTGCGCGAAAAAGTTGGCGCGAATTTTATTATCATTTATCGCTTGTCGATGCTGGATTTGGTCGACGGCGGTGGTACGTTCGAAGAAACGGTACAGCTTGCTAAAGCCATAGAAAAAGCCGGTGCCACGCTGATTAACACCGGTATCGGCTGGCATGAGGCGAGAATTCCGACCATTGCCACACCGGTTCCGCGTGGCGCATTTAGCTGGGTGACACGCAAACTCAAAGGCCAGGTCTCTATTCCACTGGTGACCACCAACCGCATTAACGATCCGCGCACCGCTGAAAATATCATTGCCGATGGCGACGCTGATATGGTGTCAATGGCGCGGCCCTTCCTCGCCGACGCGGAGTTTGTTTCCAAAGCCCAGCAGGGGCGCGAAGATGAAATCAACACCTGCATTGGCTGTAACCAGGCGTGTCTGGATCAGATTTTCCTCGGCAAAGTGACATCATGCCTGGTCAATCCACGCGCCTGCCATGAAACCAAAATGCCGATTGTCCGAGCAATGGTGCATAAAAATCTGGCAGTCATCGGTGCGGGTCCTGCGGGCCTGGCCTTTGCCATTAATGCCGCAGCGCGTGGCCACAAAGTGACATTATTTGATGCCGCCTCAGAAATCGGCGGTCAGTTTAATATCGCCAAGCAGATCCCTGGGAAAGAGGAGTTTTACGAAACGCTGCGCTATTACCGCCGCATGCTGGATCTGACCGGTGTGGAGGTTCGTCTGAATCAATACGTCACAGCACCGATGCTCGAAGTATTCGATGAGATTATTCTCGCCTGCGGTATCGAGCCACGTTTGCCGCTTATTGAGGGCATCACACATCCTAAAGTTTTGAGTTATATCGATGTATTACGTGAGAAAGCGCCAGTTGGGGACCGCGTTGCAATTATCGGTGCTGGCGGTATTGGCTTTGATACCGCGATGTATTTAAGCCAGGAAGGGGAATCTACCAGCCAGAATATCGCCGATTTTTGTGTGGAATGGGGTATCGACACTAGCCTGCAGCATCCGGGAGGTTTACGTCCTGAAGGTGCTCATCTGCATAAAAGCCCACGCCAGATTGTGATGCTGCAACGCAAAACCAGTAAACCCGGTGAGGGTCTGGGGAAAACGACCGGATGGATACATCGCACCACACTTCTGGCGCGCGGTGTCAAAATGCTGGCGGGTGTGACTTACGAACGTATTGACGATGAGGGTCTGCACATCACGGTCGGCGGTGAGCCGCAAACGCTGCAAGTGGATAACGTGATTATTTGCGCCGGGCAAGATTCGCGTCGTGGACTGGTTGAACCATTGCGCGAATTGGGCAAAACATTGCATTTGATTGGTGGTGCAGATGTGGCGATGGAACTGGATGCCCGGCGCGCAATTGAGCAGGGCACCCGTTTAGCTCTGGAAATTTAGAGCCAATCCAGTAGGCGTCATTGTTGCAGACAGTTTGGGCTCGGACAGCGTGGAAAAACCGGAGCGTACACGTAGTACGTGAGGATTTTGAGCATTGTCCGGGTCCAAAATGGCAAATAAAATAGCTCTGGTGGGTAGGCTCTAGCGAAGGCGGCCCAGCTTCACAGCTTTAAGCACCACAAATTTCTTGTTGGTGGCAACCGTATCGCAGTTACCGAAGATCTTCTTCAGCTTGTGGTAGTAGTCGAGGTGGCGGTTAGCAACGATGTACAGCTCACCGCCATTTTGCAGGCAACGACGCGCGTGGTGGAACATCTCCCATGCAACCTGGTCAGTCAGTGAGTGCTGCTGATGGAATGGCGGGTTACACAGAATCGTATTAAAACGATATGGTTCAACGCCCGACAGCCCGTTGTTAATCATAAACTCACAACGTTCCAGATTTTCTGGCATGTTGGTTTCAACATTCAGGCGGCTGGACGAAACGGCCATCGGTGATTCATCAACAAATACCACTTTAGTTTCTGGGTTCTTATCCAGCAGGGTCAGGCCAATCACGCCATTACCACAGCCTAAATCGACAATCTCACCTTCCAGATTTTCCGGCAAATGCTCGATGAAGAAACGCGCGCCGATATCCAGACCGGTACGGGAAAAGACGTTCGCGTGGTTATGAATTGTCCACGGTGTGCCTTCCAGTTTCCAGCTCAAGGTTTCTGCGGTTTCTTTCACTGCCGGTGCATTGAAAGTACAGTTGATGAGACGCGCCTTTTTCCAGGCCAGTGTAGTCGTGGTCGGCCCCAGGATCTTTTCAAACAACTCGATAGTGGAGTTGTGAATATCACGCGTTTTCGCACCCGCAATAATGCGTGTTTCTGGCGTCGCTACATGACGCAGTGCGCGTAGCTGTTGTTCCAGCAGCGCCAGCGTTTTAGGGATCTTAATCAGAACAACTGCCGGTGCTTGTGGATATTTTGCAGTGCTATCAAGGAACGTGACGCTGGATTCAACGATACCGTTCTCACGTAAATTCTCACGGATAGCCAGTTCGCTAAGATACGAGTCGCTGATGCTGTACGGCTTGTGTTCAGCCAGCACGCAAGAAAGCGCCCCGAAATTATCGTTAAAAATCAGGACCGGGCCACTGATTTCGATTTCGTCCAGTTGCTGCAGTAAGTAGTCATCCGCAGCTTCCCACGCCTGTAGTGGGTTAACATCATCCGTTTCTGGAAAACGTTTTAGTGTCAGTGAACGGAAACCGTTGTCTAATTGGCTCATCGGCCCTCCTGGATGGTAAAATTTCGGCGTAATCCCCGAATGGGGGCGTGAGTATACCTTCTTTTTCCCTCAAACTGCTCAATAGCTTTCAAAAGACAGCAAGATGCTAGAGAGAGAATCCCCAGGAGCTTACATGAGTAAGTGACTGGGGTGAATGAGTACAGCTACCGCCACTGCCTTTTGAAAGATAGCGAGCAGAGAGAACGAATGAGCAAATTAACTTATCTACAGGGCTACCCGGAGCATTTACTCTCCCAGGTTCGGACTCTGATTGCAGAACAGCGTCTGGGGGAAGTGCTGCAAAAACGGTATCCAGATACACATAGCATCACCACGGATAAAGCGCTCTATGCCTGGACGCAGGACCTTAAAAGCCAGTTTCTGCGTAATGCTCCACCGATCAATAAAGTGGCTTACGACAGTAAAATTCATGTGCTAAATAATGCGTTGGGTTTACACACTGCTGTTTCACGCGTTCAGGGAAACAAGTTAAAAGCCAAGGCTGAGATTCGTGTGGCGACAGTATTTAAAAATGCACCAGAGGCCTTTTTGCGCATGATAGTGGTACACGAACTTGCGCACTTGAAAGAGAAAGATCACAACAAAGCGTTTTACTCTCTGTGCTGCCATATGGAGCCGCAATATCACCAACTGGAGTTTGATACCCGGCTTTGGCTGACACAGATGGCGCTAAGCGGGCAGGCGTAATTACCCTACTGAACGCCACAAAATCATTTGTAACGGGTAGCTCGGATAAGCACAGAGCCATCAGACATCTTAACGGGTGAAAGATGCTATCGCTTTTCCAGGCCTGCAAATACCGCCGCAATGGCTAGAGCACCAGGATCTTTCACTCCTTTTAGGTTCTCGCTATTCACATACGACGAGCGCCCCGCGTTGGCTTTTTCCATCTGCGCGGTGGCTTCGGCCCCCTTTTGTGCTGCTTTCACAGCCGCATTCAGGTCACTATTCTTTAGCGCTTCTAACGCAGGCTGCAACGCATCAATTAATGTGCGATCACCAAGATCGGCACCACCGTAGCGTTTCATCTGTGCAAGGCCAAACAACAGAGCATCCACGAGCGACTGCTTTTTAGCCATTTTTTGCCCACTCGCCGTGAAGAAAATAGACATCAGCACGCCACTTGAGCCCCCCATCACCGTCGCCAGGCGTTCCCCGATTAACTCCAGCAATGCAGCGCTATCATTGAGTGGCAGTTTGCCGTCCTCATTGAGCTGCGCAATATCTCTGGCGCCTTGTGCAAACGTGTAGCCGGTATCACCATCCCCCACTTTCGCATCCAGCGCATTCAACGCTTTTTCTTGCTCAATGAGCGTGCGAGTGATGCTTGCAACCCACGCTTTGACGTCTGCGTTTTCCGACGGTTTCACCGATGATTCTATACGTATTACTCTGTGTTTTTTCATCGGCATCGCGTGGAACTTAACCACAGGACACCACCCCGCTGTTTCTACATCTGCCTGCAATGCTTTGATAAATTTGTCATTTAGTACAATGACGGACAGAGAGAAACCTTTCATATCCAGTGCGGTGACCAGCGGAGCTGGGCCAATCAAATAGTCGATTTGATCCTTTAATTCTGAATGCGCCAGCTCTTTGGTGAGGATGGCCATTTCCAGAGACGAAACGCCGCCAAGATTGTTAATCATCACTGCGAGCCTTGCGTCACTGCCAATTTTTTTCCGCAAATGTTTCACAAGCGTAGCAATCATCTTCTGGCTATTTTGACTCTTCAGCGTGCTGGCACCGGGTTCGCCGTGAATCCCCAGCCCTAACTCGACATGCCCGCTTTTGATGCGCCCTTCTACCTCATTTTGATCCGGCAGATTGCAGGTTTGCATAGCGACACCCATGCTGGCAATGCTGTCACAGGCACTTTGCGCGATGTCTCGAACATCGCCTAAAGACTTCCCCTGCTCTGCGGCAAAGCCCGCAATTTTGTGCACTAGTACCGTTCCGGCAATCCCACGAGGCTGTTTGTTATCGGGCAGCGAAATATCGTCACCCACGATAACCATCTCCACTTTCAGGCCGTGTCTTTTGGCCTTTTGCGCGGCAAGCCCGAAATTCAGACGATCGCCAGTGTAGTTTTTGACGATAAGCAAGCAACCTCGATCGCCCGTGACCGCCACAATCGCGTTTAATACCGCATCCACACTTGGCGAAGCAAACAGGTCTCCGCAGACCGCCGCGGTTA
>DATERH010000191.1:0-17246 GCA_035271785.1 Buttiauxella sp. | reverse complement strand
GGCTAACACGCCGCCTTTAAGTTTGAAGTCATTGAAACCATATTTTTCATAGGCCGCTTCTGCCAGGCGCACGACCGAATCTGGCGTCATCGCTTCATCATGGCGAATGCGATACCAGTCGCATTTCTCATCTGGCTGGCTTTGATACGGCAATGGCGTCTGTTTGCGGTTGCCGACAAAGAACAAGTAGCCGAGCATTTCGACTTCGCTTCTTTGTTGCCCGTCGCCCAACAAAGAAGCCACGTTTACGCCCAGATGCTGGCCAAGCAAATCCAGCATCGCCGATTCAATACCGGTAACCACGTGAATGGTGGTACGTAAATCAAAGGTCTGTAAACCACGGCCACCGGAATCACGATCGGCAAATTCGGCGCGTACCAGGTTGAGGATATTTTTGTATTCGCCCAGTGTTTTACCTATCACCAGCGCGGCGGCTTCTTCAAGCGTCTGACGGATTTTCTCGCCGCCAGGGATTTCACCCACGCCAGTGTGCCCGGAGTTATCTTTGATAATCACAATATTACGGGTGAAGAATGGGGAATGCGCACCGCTGAGGTTCATCAGCATACTGTCGTGACCCGCAACAGGAATGACCTGCATGGCGGTGACTACTGGGGTAGAAGTGAATGTCGTCATTTTACTTAATCCTTGTCATCTATAATCTGTTAACCGCGACCAAATGCTGGACGTTTGCGATCAAACGTCCAACCTGGCACCAGATATTGCATTGCCGTCGCATCATTGCGAGAACCCCCCGGAAGGGATTTATACACCTCGTGGGCTTTCTGCACCTGTTCCCAGTCAAGCTCCACACCTAATCCAGGTGCGTCTGGTACTGCAATTTTGCCATTAACAATTTGCAGCGGGTTTTTCGTCAGGCGCAGGTCACCTTCCTGCCAGATCCAGTGGGTGTCGATGGCCGTTGGTTTGCCCGGTGCCGCAGCCCCCACATGGGTAAACATTGCCAGTGAAATATCGAAATGGTTATTGGAATGGCAACCCCATGTCAGGCCCCATTCATCGCACATCTGCGCCACGCGAACCGCTCCGCTAAGCGTCCAGAAATGCGGGTCGGCCAGTGGAATATCGACTGCGTTAAGCATGATGGCGTGGTTCATTTCGCGCCAGTTGGTGGCAATCATATTAGTCGCCACCGGTAAGCCTGTTGCGCGGCGGAATTCAGACATCACTTCACGCCCGGAATAGCCTTGCTCCGCACCGCACGGGTCTTCGGCATACGTCAGCACATCGCCCATGCCTTTACACAGCGCAATTGCTTCATCCAGCAGCCACGCCCCGTTAGGGTCCACGGTGATCCGCGCATCCGGGAAGCGTTTTTTCAGCTCGCGAGCGGCATCCATTTCCTGTTCGCCCGGCAACACACCGCCTTTCAGTTTAAAATCTTTGAAACCGTAACGGTCCTGTGCGGCTTGCGCGAGGCGCACAATCGACTGGCTGGTCATCGCTTCCTGATGCCGCAAGTCATACCATGCATGGCTTGCGTTTTTTCCATCCAGGTACGGCAAATCGGTTTGGTTGCGATCGCCGATGTAAAACAGGTAACCGAGTACGGTAACTTCATCGCGTTGTTTGCCTGGACCGAGAAGTTCGCACACTGGCACATTCAGTGCTTTGCCGAGCAGGTCCAGCAGTGCAGCTTCAAGAGCGGCCACTGCATTGACACGTAATTCAAACGTCCATGCGCCTTTTCCGAAGGTATCGAAATCTGCCGACTGATTACCTTTATGGACGTTTTGTACCATGCGATTCATCCGCGCTACTTCCTGGCCGACAACCTGTGGAATAGCATCCACCAGCGTTTGATAAATCACTTCGCCACCGGGTGCTTCACCCACGCCAGTATTTCCGGCGTTATCTGTCAGCACCACAATGTTGCGGGTGAAATATGCTCCATGTGCGCCGCCAATATTCAGCAACATGCTGTCATGGCCGGCCACCGGAATAACCTTCATCTCAGTAATGACTGGGCTTGCTTGAGTGCTCATCATTAGCGTCCTGTTATTACCGGTTTAAGTTCAATACGCTTGATATCGCCGACAATCACCAGGTAGCTGAGCACCGCGACAATCGCATGAACGCCTACGTAAATCAGCGCGCCGTTGAATGAACCGGATGTCCCGACGATGTAACCGATAGCGATTGGCGTCACGATGCCGGAGATGTTACCGAACATGTTGAACAGACCACCGCTCAGGCCACTGATTTCTTTTGGCGCGGTATCGGCCATCACAGCCCAACCCAGTGCACCGATGCCCTTGCCGAAGAACGCCATCGCCATAAAACCGACCACCATCATTTCGGACTCAACATAGTTACAGAACACCATGCTCACCGAAAGCATCATCCCCAACACAATAGGTGTTTTACGGGCGATGTTTAACGAACCGGTACGGCGCATCAGCCAGTCGGAAATGATGCCCCCGAGAACCCCACCAATAAAACCACAAACGGCAGGTACCGAGGCGACAAAACCGGCCTTCAAAATCGACATCCCCTTTTCCTGCACCAGATAAACCGGGAACCAGGTTATAAAGAAGTACGTCAGGGCATTAATACAGTACTGGCCGATGTAGATACCCACCATCATGCGCGAGCTAATCAACTGTTTGATCTGGCCCCATTTCTGAGACATCGGAATTTTTTCTTTGGTGTTGGTTTGATCCATGTTAATCAGCGCGCCACCCTCAGCGATGTAATCCAGCTCTTGCTGGTTCACACCCGGATGTTTGTTAGGTTCATGCATCACTTTCAACCAGACAAAGCTGATGATGATACCCAGTCCCCCCATAAAGAAGAACACATGTGACCAGCCCACCGCACTCGTCAGCCAACCCATGATTGGTGCGAAGATGACCGTGGCGAAATACTGTGCGGAGTTAAAAATCGAGACCGCTGTGCCGCGTTCTTGTGCCGGGAACCACGCTGCGACTATTCGACTGTTGCCAGGGAAGGAAGGTGCTTCAGCCAGACCCACCAGGAAGCGCAGAATAAACAGCGCGACGATGATGCCAAAACCATCAAAGATATCGACGAAGCCTTGCAGCAAGGTAAACAGCGACCAGATAAAAATGGACCAGAAGTAAACGCGTTTTGATCCAAATTTATCAAGCAACCAGCCGCCGGGGATTTGGCCGATAACGTAAGCCCAGGAGAACGCAGAGAATACGTATCCCATGCCTATCGGATCCAGACCGATACTTTTTGCCATTTCCGAACCGGCAATGGACAACGTGGCGCGGTCGCCATAGTTAAACGAGGTGACGATAAACAGCATCACCACAATCCAGTAACGGGCATTGGTTCTCTTTTGAACCGCGCCCGCTGCTTGGCTAATTGTGTTCATGTTGCACTCCTGAATAATAGCTTTGGCTACAATCCATTCTGCACTGGTAGGGTTGTCAGAATGAGGTATCGGTCTGTCCACAGTATTTTTGTGACGCTGTATCTGTGATTTTTATATTTGACCGAGTGAAAGTATATGAAGGGAGTTAACCAGCCTCATCGTGCAAAGACCCAAGTTTACCGCGCGTTTCATGAGCACTTTGTGGCGTCTGTCCAACTGGCTGGGGGGTAGTTCACGATTTTTGAAACAAACCTAAATAACGGAGGGTTTTGTGAGAGAGAAACTGGCTAAAGATTGGAATTCTGCATCATATCAATTTGGTGGGATAGCGGGTGGCGCTGAAGCCTACCCGCTGTGCATACTTGCTTATTATTACTTTAACAGCGTTTCCCACTGCTCGACCCACGGATTCGAGACCGATTCAGGCTCAGGATGATCATTAGCATCGATCGCTAAAACGGTGCCAATGCGTTGCGCGCCCTGCTCTTGCAGCAAGGTATCAAATTGTTTGCCGCCACCACAAAAATGCTCGTAGTTGCTATCGCCCAACGCAATCAAACCGTAACGCAATTCCGGCTGGTATCCGACTTCGTCTTTAATTGCCTGAAACAGAGGAACGATGCTGTCTGGCAAATCGCCCTGGCCTGTGGTTGACGTGACAATCAGTACATATTGGTCGCGATATTTCTGCCAGTCTGCAAGCTCAGGATCTTCGAATACGGTGGCTTTATGACCTTTCTTTTTTAGGAAAGCCTCGGCTTCTTCCGCCACTAACAGCGAGTTTCCATACATCGTTCCTACAAAAATCCCCACTTCGGCCATCAGTTAACTCCTTGCGTTACGGCTGTATTATTCATCCTGGCCGTTGCTTGCCACAAACTCAACCTTTTCGATATCACTCAGCAATCCACACCAGCCAAACTGTGACATCATCTGCATCCAGGTATCATCAAGAGTTGCGCGTAAGCATAACGGCTCGCCAGTAATAGGGTGCGTTAACGAAAGCTGACTTGCATGCAGCATTAACCGCTGGCAGCCAAAATGTTCGGCGGCAGCGCGGTTTTGGCGCAAATCGCCATGTTTGGAATCGCCGATCATCGGGTGGCGTAAATGAGACATATGGCGACGTAGCTGGTGTTTTCGACCGGTTTTAGGCTCAAGTTCTACCAGGCTGTAGCGCGCTGTTGGGTAGCGCCCAACCGGGACTGGCATTTCAACCGTCGCGAGACCGCGATAATGCGTGACCGCTGGCTGTGGCTCTTTATCCTGAGTTGCTTTTTTATCGGCGATTTTATCCAGCTCTTCAACCAGCGGATAATCCAGCACCGCTTCATCTTCCAGCCAGCCACGCGTGACGGCATGGTAGCGTTTCTGAATCTGGTGATGCTCAAACTGTTGCGACAATAAATGCGCGACTTCGCTGGAAAGCGCCATCAGCAACACGCCGGAAGTGGGCCTGTCGAGGCGATGCACGGTAAATACGTGCTTGCCTATTTGGTCACGCACGGTTTGCATCACAAACACCGTTTCATGGCGATCTAGCCAGCTTCGGTGCACTAACCAACCCGAAGGTTTGTTAACGGCCACCAACCATTCATCCTGATAAATAATTTCCAGCATCAGTTTTTGTCACTCGCGAACAGAGCATCAAGCTCTTGCAGCGCTTTTAATAGAGGCTCTCGCCCAACATGTGCGGCATCGAGCGCCATTTCGTAATATGGCGCGATGGCGAAATCAGCGGGTAAAGGGTGTCGCGCTTCAATCAGAGCGTACATGCGCGGGATTAAAACCCACTGCAGCCATTCTGTAGGTTGCAGTGTATCCAGACAAAATGGCTCCGTGCTTTCAAAGGCTTCAGCGTTTGGCGCACAACCCTGCCAAAGTTGATGGTCACGCAAAACCTGCTCGACGATGTGTAAATGTTGACGTACCAGCGCGTGGCGTTCCATGAAAACCTCAAGCATCAGTGAAAAAGAAGCCAGCAAGCATACCACTTCTTACTTTCTTCATTTCTTACTGTGGGCGAAAAAAGCATAAAAAAAGGGAGCACTGTATAAACAGTGCTCCCGGTTCGTTTCGCAGCTAATCCGGCTACTTTTGGTGCTCCCTGCTCGTCCGTGACAACTATGTCCTGTGGTCTCCTGACCTACATTCCATCGTACTCGCATCCTGCTACTCACATCCTCGAGTGTCCCGCATCATCCTGATGCTAATCCTTTGGTCTTCCAGTCCCACCGAACGTCCTGGCCCGGCTCTCATTCTCCATCCTGGAGGTGTCCCTTACTCTTCCTGAGTGATCCTTGCTTCGTCATGAAGCCTTCCTTGCAACACCATCCTGGTGTGGTCCCGTTCTTCAATGAAGCGACATCATCCTGACATCTCCTTCACTTCCCGACTTCCTGTCGACGGACATAGAATCTACTAATTCGTTCACTCTCGCAAGGCACTCACAACCAATGCTTACGTTATCTTTCATTCAAAAGCAGCATGCTATTCACATAACCAATTGATAATTAATTGTTAGTGTATTAGTGCCTAATAAACTTTCGAATGAAAAGTTAGAGATCTCTTACAGCCTGTGTAAGAGATCTCTCACAAGCCCAGCAGTGATCAACGCTTAAATGACCTGCGGCTGAAGCTCCTGAAGGAATAAACTCAGTGAAGGTGCAAGCGTTGTACGTTGTTTGGTGCCGATTTTCTCCAGCACCACTTCGCCTGTGAGGTTGCAAAGTGACACCACTTCCATTTCGTCAGGTGTGGTGGCGAGGAATAAGGTCGGCGAAATCTTTAAACGCTTTTGTGTGACCAGATGGCCAATCAGGTTTTCCTGAACGCGTTGAAAATCCTCTTCGCTCCAGGTCTGTAATAGCGTTAATGCCTGATGACCCGATAACGCGGGCATATCACCTGCAAACTGAGTGGTATAAAACTGATGCGCACCAGGTTGCAGAGCAATATCCATCGCCCGCTCCACGGCGCTCAGATCACCTGCGGGAGTAAAAGGTTGCGGTTGCCAGCGCACATCATCAGCGGTTGTCGTCACGATACACGGTGACGGTACACCATATAATTCTTCGCTCGCGGGCCAGCCACCCGCCTGTTCACGCCATGCGTGACAAAAGCGATTTGTAAAATCTTCCAGCGCCTGACGTACGTCGTTATCCACCAATTTCTCACTCTCTCAAGGTGCGGTACAATAAGAACCAATTGTACCTGCATTCTATTGGTGACACATGTCTTATGAAAAACACCAGGCGCTAAGTGGCCTGACGCTGGGTAAGCCAACCGCTTACCAGGATAAATACCAGCCATCGTTGCTACAAGCCGTGCCACGCAGCCTTAATCGTGACCCGCTTGGTTTACAAGCTGATAATCTGCCATTTAGCGGCGGTGATATCTGGACGCTTTACGAACTGTCCTGGTTGAACAGCAACGGCTTACCGCAAGTCGCCGTTGGGCATGTACAGCTTGATGCAAACAGTGTGAATCTGGTCGAGTCCAAGAGTTTCAAACTTTATTTGAACAGCTTTAACCAGACGCAATTTGCCGATTGGGAAACCGTAGAAGAAACCTTAAAGCGTGATTTAAGCGCTTGCGCACAAGGCGACATTAGCGTGGTGCTGTTCCGCCTGCATGAACTCGAAGGCCAGGAAATCGCCGCATTCACAGGCGAGTGTATTGATGAGCAAAATATCACTATTGATAACTACGATTTTAACGCTGATTACCTGAGCGGTGCTGCAGGCGATGAAATTGTCGAAGAAACCCTGGTGAGCCATTTGTTGAAATCCAACTGCCTGATAACCCATCAACCGGATTGGGGTTCTGTTCAGATTCGCTATCGTGGCCCACGCATTAATCGTGAAAAGCTACTGCGCTATCTGGTCTCTTTCCGCCAGCATAACGAATTCCACGAGCAGTGCGTTGAGCGCATCTTTAACGATATTCAGCATTTCTGTCGTCCACAAAGTCTGAGCGTCTATGCGCGATATACTCGTCGCGGCGGTCTGGACATCAACCCGTGGCGTACCAATACTGATTTCCATCCCGCATTTGGTCGCCTGGTTCGCCAATAAGTGCGAAATACCTCGCAGCGTAGGTAAGGATTATTGTTTAGAGGTTGTTAAATAGTTGATGGCAGGGCTATTGTAATCAGTGGGAGCGGCACTTTACGCTTCGTAAGGAGTTAACTTGATTACACATATTAGCCCGCTAGGCTCAATGGATATGTTGTCGCAGCTGGAAGTCGATATGCTTAAACGCACGGCCAGTAGCGACCTTTATCAACTGTTTCGCAATTGTTCACTTGCCGTACTTAACTCAGGAAGCCAGACAGATAGCAGTAAAGAGCTGTTGTCGCGTTATGAAAACTTCGATATCAACGTGTTGCGTCGCGAACGTGGTGTCAAACTTGAACTGATTAATCCACCTGATGATGCCTTCGTTGATGGTCGCATCATTCGAGCTTTGCAAGCTAACCTGTTTGCCGTATTACGCGACATTTTGTTCGTTAACGGCCAACTCTCCAGCGCCGGTCGCTTCCAGAATCTCGATCTGAAAGATCCTGCGAATATCACCAATATGGTGTTCTCTATCTTACGTAACGCCCGTGCACTGCATGTTGGCGAAGCGCCAAACCTCGTAGTTTGCTGGGGTGGTCACTCCATTAACGAAAACGAATATCTCTACGCGCGTCGCGTCGGCACTCAATTGGGCCTGCGTGAACTCAACATCTGTACCGGCTGTGGCCCTGGTGCAATGGAAGCACCGATGAAAGGTGCAGCTGTAGGCCATGCTCAACAACGTTACAAAGAAAGTCGCTTTATTGGCATGACGGAACCGTCAATCATTGCGGCAGAACCACCCAACCCACTAGTAAACGAGCTGATTATCATGCCGGATATCGAAAAACGCCTTGAAGCGTTTGTTCGTGTCGCACATGGCATCATCATCTTCCCGGGTGGCGTGGGTACCGCAGAAGAGCTGCTTTACCTGCTCGGCATTCTGATGAACCCACACAATCACGATCAAGTATTGCCATTAATTCTGACCGGGCCGAAAGAGAGCGCTGATTACTTCCGTGTGCTGGACGAATTCATCGTCAATACGGTGGGCGAACAGGCACGTCGTCATTATCAAATCATTATCGACGACCCGGCTGAAGTCGCACGTCAGATGAAAAAAGCGATGCCACAAGTTAAAGAGAATCGCCGCGACACGGGCGATGCTTACAGCTTCAACTGGTCGATTCGCATTGCACCTGATTTACAAATACCCTTTGAGCCAACCCATGAAAACATGGCAAATCTCAAATTGTACCCAGACCAACCAGCTGAACAACTGGCTGCTTCTTTACGCCGAGCGTTTTCTGGCATTGTTGCGGGTAACGTTAAAGAAGGTGGGATCCGCGCGATTGAACAGTACGGGCCGTATAAAATCAACGGCGACGCACAAATGATGAAACGCATGGACGATCTGCTACAGGGCTTTGTTGCCCAGCACCGCATGAAACTACCTGGCAGTGCTTACATCCCTTGCTACGAAATCTGTACCTAAATCCCCAGGGCGGAGCGACTCCGCCCATTTTTTCCTTATTTCCCCCACTTTTTCTGACAATTTCTAGCCGCTATGCCCCTCGACGTTCTTAACGCTATCAGCATATTCATCTGCAATAAAATTGATGATTCCGCGTACACCCACACTGAAAATCGTGTTTATACAGACAATTACGCTGCCATTACATATTGAAACAACGTTTTATTATCTATAATAAGTCAAGTTTAAGGGTGTATATACCACACCAAACACCACAGGCAGATGTAAAAACCTAAAAAAAACCATACAAACAGTGGATTATTACATTTGAGATCTTGATCACTGATGAATTGACGCCATGAATGTATCTTTCCGCCCTCTGATTATCACTGGCAAAAATTACTATAAAAGCGCTAGAAAACAGCATTTAGTTTCAGTCGCTAATAGCAATACACCCATTAGCATTCGAGTTGCAGGTAGGCGGCAATGAAGTGAGTCCCCGGGAGCTTAATTAAGTAAGTGACTGGGGCGAGGGTGTCTAGCCAACCCCCCTGCAGCATGAAGGATGATGGGTAGACATTGCGATTGGCTCAGATTTCGAATCATATGTTCCTTTGGAGAAGTAGAAGATGGAAACCACTCAAACCGGCAGTATTGCCTCGGTTGAAAGCAATAGTTCATGGCGCAAGTCCGATACCATGTGGATGCTGGGTCTGTACGGCACAGCAATTGGTGCAGGCGTATTGTTCCTACCGATTAACGCCGGTGTTGGCGGTCTGATCCCGCTGTTCATCATGGCGATTCTTGCGTTCCCAATGACTTTCTTCGCCCACCGTGGTCTGACCCGCTTTGTGCTGTCAGGTAAAAACCCTGGTGAAGACATTACTGAAGTTGTAGAAGAACACTTCGGTGTGGGTGCGGGTAAAGTGATTACTCTGCTTTACTTCTTTGCTATCTACCCAATTCTGTTGGTCTACAGCGTAGCAATCACCAATACCGTCGATAGCTTTATCACTCACCAGTTGGGTCTGGTTTCACCGCCACGCGCACTGTTATCTCTGATCCTCATCGTTGGCCTGATGACCATCGTGCGTTTCGGCGAACAGATGATTGTTAAGGCAATGAGTATTCTGGTATTCCCATTCGTCGCAGCACTGATGGTTCTGGCGTTGTACCTGATTCCTAACTGGAGCAGTGCCGCATTTGAGACGATGTCTTTCAGCGCTACACCAGCAACAGGCAGTGGCCTGTGGATGACTCTGTGGCTGGCAATTCCAGTAATGGTGTTCTCTTTCAACCACTCCCCGATCATTTCTGCTTTTGCAGTAGCGAAACGTAATGAGTATGGCGAAGCCGCTGAAAAGAAATGTTCACGCATCCTGTCATACGCACACATCATGATGGTGATTACCGTGATGTTCTTCGTGTTCAGTTGCGTACTGAGCCTGTCTCCAGCAAACCTGGCTGAAGCGAAAGCGCAGAACATTTCTATTCTGTCTTACCTGGCTAACCACTTTAACGCACCGGTTATTGCATGGATGGCGCCGATGATCGCCATTGTAGCCATCACCAAATCCTTCCTCGGCCACTATTTAGGTGCACGTGAAGGTTTCAACGGGATGGTTATCAAATCCCTGCGTGGTAAAGGTAAGAGCATCGAAGTCAGCAAACTGAACCGTATTACCGCGATCTTCATGCTAGTAACAACATGGATTGTTGCCACTCTGAACCCAAGCATTCTGGGTATGATTGAAACCCTCGGCGGCCCAATCATCGCGATGATTCTGTTCCTGATGCCGATGTATGCGATTCAGAAAGTTCCTGCCATGCGCAAATACAGTGGCCATATCAGTAATGTATTTGTCGTCGTTATGGGGCTGGTCGCTATTTCTGCTATCTCTTACTCTTTGTACTCTCTGTTCATCTAACAGCTCTAAACCGCCTGCCCCCGTAGGCGGTTTTTTCGCATCTCAAGTTACTCAGGTAACGGACGCAATATGATTAGCGTATTCGATATTTTCAAAATCGGTATTGGTCCATCCAGTTCCCATACCGTCGGCCCAATGAAAGCCGGTAAGCAATTCGCTGACGATTTGATAGCACAAGGGATTTTGCCCAACGTCACGCGTGTTGTTGTTGATGTTTACGGTTCACTGTCCCTCACAGGTAAAGGCCACCATACTGATATCGCCATTATTATGGGGCTGGCGGGTAATTTGCCGGACACAGTCGATATCGACGCTATCCCTGATTTTATTCAGGATGTGAACACACATGGTCGTCTGCTGTTAGCCAGCGGTCAGCATGAAGTGGAGTTCCCGGTCGATAGCTGCATGAACTTCCACGAAACGACTCTTTCACTGCATGAAAACGGTATGCGTATCACCGCACTTGCGGGCAGAGACGTGCTCTATAGCCAAACCTATTACTCTATCGGCGGCGGTTTTATTGTTGAAGAAGCGAGTTTTGGCGTGGAAGACACTCAGCAAATTGCCGTACCGTATCCTTATAAAAACGCGGCTGATTTACAGCGTCATTGCACCCAAACAGGGCTTTCACTGTCTGGTTTGATGATGCATAACGAACGCGCGTTGCGTCCACAGGCTGAAATTGACGCACACTTTGCCAACATTTGGGGCGTGATGCGTAGTGGTATTGAACGAGGTATTACCACCGAAGGCGTGCTGCCGGGGAAAATGCGTGTTCCTCGTCGTGCCGCAGCCTTGCGCAGAATGTTGGTCAGCAGCGATAAGAACAACTCAGATCCCATGGCCGTTGTTGACTGGATTAACATGTTTGCGCTGGCGGTGAACGAAGAAAATGCCGCAGGCGGGCGCGTGGTGACGGCACCGACTAACGGTGCATGCGGCATCGTTCCTGCAGTGCTGGCCTATTACGACAAATTCATCCGTGAAGTGAATGCTAACTCCTGCGCACGATACTTCCTGGCTGCTGGTGCGATTGGTTCGTTATATAAGATGAACGCATCGATTTCAGGCGCAGAAGTGGGATGTCAGGGCGAAGTAGGTGTTGCCTGTTCAATGGCGGCTGCGGGTCTAGCTGAGTTGCTGGGCGGCAGTCCAAGTCAGGTATGTATTGCGGCTGAAATTGGCATGGAACACAACCTCGGTCTGACTTGCGACCCGGTTGCTGGGCAAGTTCAGGTACCGTGCATCGAGCGTAATGCTATTGCTGCAGTGAAGGCCGTGAATGCGACACGTATGGCATTGCGCCGTACGAGTGAACCACGAGTTTGTCTCGATAAAGTCATTGAAACGATGTACGAAACGGGCAAGGACATGAACGCCAAATACCGTGAAACATCGCGCGGTGGTCTGGCAATGAAAGTTTCCTGCGACTAACAGCAAAAAGGCTCTCAAACGAGAGCCTTTTTTAATGGCGTAAGTAACCCTCTCAATCATTCGAGTTGCAGCAAGGCGGTGAGTGAGGGAATCCCAATGAGCTTACTCAAGTAAGTGCTTTGGGTGACCGAATGAAACCAACGCCGCTGCGGCTCGAAGTATGACGAGGGTCTAGCGCAAGTCGCCCACTTTTACGTGGTCCATATCATCGAATACCTGATTCTCACCCACCATACCCCAGATGAATGTATACGCACGCGTACCCACACCTGAGTGAATTGACCAGCTCGGAGAAATCACAGCTTGCTCGTTCTGCATCACGATGTGACGAGTTTCTTGCGGCTGACCCATCATGTGGAATACACAGCTATCCTGCTCCAGACCGAAGTAGAAATACACTTCCATACGGCGCTCATGCGTGTGGCAAGGCATGGTGTTCCACAGGTTGCCTGGTTCCAGTTGCGTCAAACCCATGCTCAACTGGCAAGTTTCCAGCACATCTGGAACGAAGTACTTGTTAATAGTACGACGGTTACTGGTGACGCTGTCCCCCAGAGTAACCGGAGACACATCGGCTGGGGTCACACGCTTGGTTGGGTAAGCGGTATGCGCTGGTGCACAGTTGTAGTAGAAGCGCGCAGGGTTCGCAGGATCAATGCTAGCAAACACGACTTCCTTCGCGCCTTTACCCACATAGAGACCATCGCGGGTACCGATTTCAAAGCAAGTCCCATCAACAGTAATTGTGCCCTGTCCGCCGATGTTAATAACACCCAGCTCGCGGCGCTCCAGGAAGTAGCTCACACCCAACTGTTTGCCCACTTCACCGCCAACACTCACAGTACGAGTTACTGGCATGACACCACCAACAATGATGCGGTCGATGTGGCTGTAAGTCATGGTGTACTGATCGGCTGTAAAAATGGTTTCGATCAGAAACTCTTTGCGCAAACCTGCTGTATCCAGGGTTTTTGCATGATCACTATGAATGCTTTGACGAATGTCCATTACTGTTCCTTACTGGAGATAATAGGAGTAAATAAAATTACGCCCGTTACTATTAATAAATATTTAGCAATTAAAATATAGTTGTTCACAAAGAAACTACAATTAACCGCAACACAGAGATAGTTTACCACCTGATTAAATAAATAATGTGATCCAAACTGAAATATCGTTTCAATTAGATTGAATTGTGATTCCAATAGAGTGATAGTTCAAATCAGGAACAGCTTTTGAGGACACAACACCACAGCCATCCACTCTCTGGTCAATACCATTTGCCATAAAGAGCAAAAACGCCCTCTGAACCAAAAAACATTAAAGCCATTAAAACAATGCTTTAACCATTTATAATTACGTAATTCTTTCATTCGCCGCGGTTAGGAATGAAAGAATAATAAGGAATTACCATGAAAATCAAAGCTACAATTGAACGCATTCCTGGTGGGATGATGCTGGTCCCACTGCTACTTGGGGCCTTGTTAAATACTTTCGCACCAGATACTGGGGCCTATTTTGGTTCATTTACCAAAGGGATGATTAGCGGTACCGTTCCAATTCTGGCGGTTTGGTTCTTCTGTATTGGTGCCTCTATTGATTTACGCGCAACCGGTACTGTATTGCGTAAATCCGGTACGCTGGTTCTGACTAAAATTGCCGTGGCTTGGGTTGTGGCAATGGTTGCCGCTTCGTTTATTCCTGAAGGTGGTATTCAGACCGGTATGTTTGCAGGTTTGTCCGTTCTGGCCCTCGTTTCTGCGATGGACATGACCAACGGCGGCTTGTATGCGAGCCTGATGAACCAATATGGTACTAAAGAAGAGTCGGGCGCATTCGTTCTGATGTCTCTGGAATCTGGCCCACTGATGACCATGGTTATTCTGGGTTCTGCAGGTCTGGCATCTTTTGAACCACACCACTTTGTCGGCGCAACACTGCCATTCCTGATTGGTTTTATCTTAGGTAACCTGGACAGTGATTTCCGTACATTCTTTAGCAAAGCAACCCCAGTACTGATTCCTTTCTTCGGCTTTGCACTGGGTAACACCATCAACCTGGGTGTGATTCTGGACACTGGCCTGCTGGGTATCTTCCTGGGTGTGGCGGTTATCATCATCACCGGTATTCCATTGATTCTGGCCGATAAATTCATTGGTGGTGGCAACGGCACCGCGGGTATCGCCGCCTCATCAGCAGCTGGTGCTGCAGTGGCAAACCCGGTAATCATTGCGCAAATCAACCCATCATTTGCACCAGTTGCAGCTTCAGCAACAGCGCTGGTTGCCGCAAGTGTCATTGTGACGGCGATTCTGGTGCCAATTATTACTGCACTGTATTCAAAACATGTAGGTGGTAACGCCGCAAAAAAGCAGAATGACGATGACGCTGTCGATTTATCTCATTAATACTGCACGTTAACGCCATAAAAAATGGAGCCTCTTGGCTCCATTTTTTTATCTTACAGCTCTTACAGCGCGGATTTCAGCCGCTGTACCGCATCATAAAGTTGCTCTTGGGTCGCCGTTGCGTAAGAGAACCGCAGCGTTTTCTTGTCGGCATTATCGCTAAAGAAGAACTCTCCAGGTACATACACCACACCTTTTGCGAGTGTCTGTTGTAGCCAACGAGTCGTATCAAACTCATAACGGAACGCCGCCCACAAGAACATCCCACCCTGCGGTTGGTTAAAGGTGATGTGCTCACCGAGTTCCTGATGTAAAAACGTAGAAAGGCTCAGGCACTTCTTCTTATACGCTTCGCGAATCAACTCAATCTGCGGATTCAGACGGTCAAGCGTGAGATATGCCGATACCAGCGATTGTGTAAATGAGTTGGCGTGCAAATCCGTGGCTTGTTTAATGATGGCCACTTTTTGCTTCATCCATTCCGGCAGCACAATCCAGCCGACTCGCAGCCCTGGCGCCAGAATCTTAGAAAACGTTGAGGTATAAACCACATTTTCCTGGCTGCCACGCTCTGTCGCCACTTGCAGCAAGGTTTTCTCGCGCGTTTCGGTGAAACTGATTGCGCCATACGGGTCATCTTCAACAATAACAAAGTGATGCTGTTCCGCCAGTTTGACCAGTTGTTCACGACGGCTGGCGCTTAATGTTGTGCCGCTTGGGTTACCAAAAGTCGGCACCAGATAAACACCTTTGATACGCGTCGTTTTGAGTAATTCTTCAAGCTCATCAACAATCATTCCGTGCTCATCACTGCCCACCGATTTCACATCGGCTTCATTCAGGCTCAGGATTTGCAACGTTGCCAGGTAAGTCGGTCGCTCAACAACAAAGACGTCGCCTGGGTTCACTAACGCACGCATCAGCAAATCCAGCGCCTGCTGTGAACCAGAGGTGACCAGAAGTTGCTCTGAGCTGGTGGTAATTCCACGCTCCTGACACAAACCGACCAATTGCTGGCGCAATTCAACAGTACCTTCTGTCAAACCATACTGAAACGCGTCGTTAAAGTTCTCAGCGACAACTTTTTGTGTCGCGATGCCCAGACCTTCTCTATCGAATAACTCACTGGAAGGAATACCGCCGGCCAGGGAAATAACACCTGGCATTTTGCTGTGCTTTAACAATTCTCTGATTGCTGAAGGTTGTAGAGCCTGAATACGGTGCGCGAGGTGTGAACTATTACTCATGTTGGTGTCTCTGATTTTCTATTCATTTAAAATATCCCCATCATCCTTCAAGCCGCAGGTGTGTTGGTTGCAACTCGAATGCTAATGAAAATATATATAGCAACCTAAGTACTTAGCAACGCATTTCAACACAATGATATTGCGAGCCACTTTCCTGAATTCACTTCCTGCGTTCGCGGTCATTCCTCAGAAATGTTAGTGTGTACCCAGCGAATATCAAAAGCGAAATACCCATGATGATTCATTTACTTATCGTTGATGCCTTGAACTTAATACGCCGTATTCATGCTGTTCAAGGCTCGCCCTGTGTTGATACTTGCCTGCACGCACTTGATGCGCTAATTACACACAGCCAGCCCACTCACGCCGTTGCCGTCTTTGATGACGATGACCGACGTGAAGGCTGGAGACATCAGGCCTTGCCAGACTATAAAGCTGGGCGCGTACCAATGCCAGATACCTTACATCAAGAAATGCCAATATTGCGTGCAGCGTTTACTAAAAGAGGCGTGGCATGCTGGCATTCTCGGGGAAATGAAGCAGATGATCTGGCGGCAACACTCGCTGTAAAAATAGCCGCAAGTGGTCATCGCGCTACCATTGTCTCAACCGATAAGGGGTTTTGCCAGTTACTTGCACCCACGATTCAAATCCGCGACTATTTTCAAAAACGCTGGCTTGATGCGCCTTTTATCGCGCAGGAATATGGCGTGTTACCTGAGCAGCTTGCTGATTTCTGGGGACTGGCGGGGATTAGCAGCAGCAAAATCTCTGGCGTTCCGGGTATCGGGCCGAAAAGTGCCACGCAACTGATCAATCAATTTTCAACACTTGAAGCGCTCTATGAACGGTTGGATGAAGTCCCGGAGAAGTGGCGTAAGAAGTTAGAACAGCATCGGGAAAGTGCTTTTATCAGCCGCCAGGTGGCTCAATTGCAGACGGATTTAGTGCTTGATGGTAATTTGCAGCAGCTGAGGTTGCCGGGTGGAACCCCCTCACCCTGACCATCACAAAGGTGGCCAGCATGAGGGGATGCTAATTATCTTTCGTCGCGACGGCCACCCACTGCGGCCCACATACGGCGCACGTGTACGGTCACTTCTTCACGGTCGTGGTACAGCTGGCGTGCCTGTATCTCCGCAGTGATACCATTCTCCTCCAACCTTTCCCGGATCAGCGCCAGGTTCTGCGACACTTCTTCGTATCGTTTCTTCATCGGCAGCTTGAGGTTGAAAATAGTCTCGCGGCACCAACCGTTCACCAGCCACGTTGCCATCAGGCTTGCGACCTTCGCAGGTTTCTCAACCATGTCACAGACCATCCAGGATAT
>DATERH010000190.1:0-2506 GCA_035271785.1 Buttiauxella sp. | reverse complement strand
GTAATCGCTGTCATTTGCCATCTCAAGCGCTTGTTCCAGCGTATCAAACGTCGTCACTGGCAGCACAGGGCCGAAAGTTTCTTCGTGCATGATGGTCATATCCTGGCGTACATCAACCAAAAGTGTTGGCGGGTAGAAGTACCCTTTCCCTTCCGGTGTTTTGCCACCCAGAATCACACGCGCACCTTCGCTCACCGCACGCGCCACTTTCTGCTCGACACGCTCCAGTGCTGCGGCGTTAATCAATGGCCCCATCGACACGTCGTTTCGCTCGCCTGGATCCCCATAACTTACCTGTTTGAACGCTTCACTCAGGCGGGTAATGAACTCGTCGTAAATCCCGTTTTGCACATACACACGCTCAGCGCAGTTACACACTTGCCCGGTGTTTATCATGCGGGAATCAACAATCGCTTTCACGGCGATATCAAGGTCTGCATCGTCCATCACAATGGCTGGCGCTTTGCCGCCCAATTCGAGACACACTTTGGTGATGTTTTTTGCCGCCGCCGCCATGATTTTCTCACCCGCAACCACGCTTCCGGTCATGCTGACCATCGCCACTTTCGGGTTACCCGCCAATTCTTGCCCTACCGTTTCACCGCGCCCAAGAACCAGGTTAAACACCCCTTTTGGCAGCCCGATATCATGGACAATCTCAGCAAAAGCGATGGCATTGTTTGGTGTGAATTCACTCGGTTTGATGACAATGGTATTGCCGGTGATTAGCGCTGGCGCGAGCTTGCGGGCAATCAGGAAGAACGGGAAGTTCCATGGCAAAATCCCGGTGGTAACGCCTAACGCACGTTTGAACACCAAAATATTTTCACCAGGACGGTCACTTTGCAGGATTTCGCCTTCGTAACGGCGTGCCCACTCTGACATGTAATCGAGGTAATCGGCAGTGAAGGCCACTTCCACTTCCGCCAGCTGTTGGGTTTTGCCGCCCTCAGCCACAATCAGGGCAGTGATTGCTTTAGCACGTTCGCGAATACCCGCAGAGATTTTACGCAACCAGCCTGCACGCTCAATGGCGGGTAATGCTTCCCAACCCGCCTGCGCTTTTGCTGCCGCGTCAATGGCGTCACGCGCCTGCTGTGCATCTCCGTCAGGAATGCGCGAAATCAGCTCTTCAGTGGCTGGATTGTAAACATCAATCCACTTATCGCCCTGCCATTGAACAAATTGACCATCAATATACATCGGGTGTTGTACAAGTGCTGTCATGACCGGCTCCGTTATGTTCGCTGTTTTTTGTTTCACATATGTAAATTGCATGTGAAGACTTTAGGTATATAAAACAGTCATTCGGGCAAAACGGTCATGATTTGTGATGGCTATCAATAAAAACAACCTAAAACAACCAAATTTGCTACATTTCGGAAACATGAAAATGACCGTTTTCAGAGAACTCGCTGGAAAACGGTCATCAGGGAAGAGTCAGAGTAACTGGTGAGCGGTGGGATAGTCAGTGATCAGCACATCGATGTAGCCGCCCTGCAACGCACCGCGAATGGCATTCGCTTTATCAATCCCCCCTGCCAGCGCCACCACATGTGGGCAGTCACGGACCTGGCTTAGTTCCATGCCAATCACCGGATCTTCTGCTTTGCTCAACACCGGCTCGCCCTGCGCATTAAAATAATGCAGACAGATATCACCGACGGCGCCTCGCTCAGCGAGCGTTTTCAGCATCGCTTCGGCGTAATAGTTACCGGAATTTTTCAGCAACTGTGAAGGTTCAAGTTCACCAATCCCGAGGATCGCCACGTCAACTTCGGCAAATTTCTTCACCACTTCCGCCACGTCATCGCTGGCGACCAGTTTTGCGCGCTCTTCAACCGAATGCTCAATACTTTGCGATGGCAGCAGCCAGGCTGGGCAATCCAACTGTGCTGCAAGATTTTGCGTCAGGATCGTTGCTTGCACGTTACCGTTCGGCCCCACACCGCCCAGAAGTTGAATCACACCGCGTGCTTTAATGCTTTGTGGATGCAGCTCATCAACCATCGCACGGATAGTAGAACTCCAGGAGGAAATGCCGACCAAATCGTTTGGCCGTAAACGCGTTTCAACGTAATGCGCCGCCGCACTGCCGATCGCATGTTTGATTTGTGCCGCAGGAGCTGACTCATCAACATCCACGACTATCGCCTGGCGAATACCGTATTTTTTCTCAAGCGCCTGTTCGAGGGAAAGAAAAATATTAGGTGGCTGAATGACGCTGATTTTTACCACGCCCTCTTTCTGGCAACGTGTGATAGCGCGTGAGATAAATGACTGCGACAGGTGTAATAACCCGGCAATTTCTGACTGCTTCATCCCTTCCACAAAGTAGAGTGTCGCAATCTTGACCAACAAACGTTGTTCATCCTGCTTTGACATTAGCGCCTCCTGATTCTCTCCCTGTATTTTTATTCAAGGCTGCATAAATAACAAGAAAGCTTTCCTTTTGCTCCATTATTGTTCGATTTGTGATCGCTTTCGCCTTTTCATCATTTTACTG
>DATERH010000189.1:0-8999 GCA_035271785.1 Buttiauxella sp. | reverse complement strand
ACCGTTACACTAGACGGCAAGAAATTGCATCGCAGTGAGTCTCATGAAAAAACCGCAATCTACTGGCACCGGCCAGATCCGTATTATTGGTGGCCAATGGCGTGGCCGTAAACTGCCCGTCCCAGACAGCCCAGGCCTGCGGCCGACGACAGACAGGGTGCGGGAAACTCTGTTTAACTGGCTGGCTCCGTCGATGGTTGACGCCACTGTGCTGGATTGCTTTGCTGGAAGCGGTGCGCTGGGGCTTGAAGCCTTGTCACGCTACGCCACCCACGCCACGTTGCTGGAAATGGACCGCAATGTTTCGCAACAGCTGCAAAAAAATCTCGTTACACTCAAAGCCGCCAATGGAAAAGTGGTGAACACCAATACGCTCAATTTCCTGGCACAGCCTGGCGAACCCCACACTATCGTGTTTGTTGATCCGCCATTCCGCAAAGGGTTGCTGGACGAGACACTCGCGCTGTTAGAGAGCAATGGCTGGCTGGCAGATGAAGCACTGATTTACGTTGAAAGCGAAGTTGAAAACGGTATGCCCGCGGTGCCAGCAAGGTGGTCGCTGCATCGTGAAAAAGTCGCCGGGCAGGTCGCTTACCGTTTATTTATAGCCTAATGGGTAGGCGCTAAGTCGTGAAAATAAGGAGCGATAACATGCTGATTAATATAGGCCGCTTGCTGATGTTGGGCGTCTGGGGATTTTTGATATTGAATATTTTCCATCCATTCCCGCGGCCACTGAATATCTTTGTTAACGTCGCGCTGATTTTCACCGTGTTGATGCACGGTATGCAACTGGCATTGCTGAAATCAACCCAACCGAAAGATAGCCCGCCGCTGAGCCGTGCAGAACAAATTAAGATTTTCATCTTTGGGGTATTTGAACTGCTGGTTTGGCAGAAAAAACTCCGCAAGGGTAAGTAGCGGTTCCAGAAGGCGTTATTGTTGCAGCCAGTTTGGACACGGACAGCGCGGAGGAACCGGAGCGTACAGGATTATGCGCTTCGCTTACCCCTTCGGAGCCGACCTTTGGTCGTTCAAAACACAGCGTGTTTTGTCCAGGCACTGCCCTGGTCAAAAATGGCAAATAAAATAGCCCACTGTTACTCGGGGACGAAACCTACAAAACGCGTCCCCTTATACTGCAACATCCCTCTGTCGCCCACGCTCATCGAGTGATATTGCTCTGCCGTCACCCGCATTTTCAGCTCTAAGCCACCGCTTTGCGGGCGAAACCAAATCTCATAGCGCATCGTATCTTCAACCGGAGTCACCTGGCGTTGCCTGGAGCGTCTTTCATTGGTTGGTATTTCACGTTTTGTCGCCACCAGCACGCTTCTTTCCATCACGGGCGCGGCATCATTTCCCGCATTCTGACGGCGCTGCTGAACAAAGCGAAAAGACGCTGCAACGACGATTACCGCCACCACAGCAATGAAGAAAAGTGGCATTTTACTCATAGATTTATCTCGAATTGTCAGGCACTTTTAAGAATACCCTGCACGCCATGACATTGTCATCAACCGACATTGGCCACTAGACTGACAGGTAACACCGTGCTTTTTGTACGATACATTAAATTTAATGCCCTTTAGCATTCGAGTTGCAGGTAGGCGGCAAAGGAGCTAATCCCCAGGAACTTACTTGAGTAAGTGAATGGGGTTAGTGAATGCAGCCAACACCCCTGCAGTTTGAAAGATGAAGGGCATGAAAAAGGGACACGCCATGCTTTGGTCATTTATCGCTGTATTCTTTTCCGGATGGCTGTACGTTGATGCCTCCTATCGTGGGCCAACCTGGCAACGCTGGGTCTTTAAGCCCGTCACTCTGCTGCTTTTATTGCTGCTGGCCTGGCAAGCGCCGATGTTTAACGCGACAGGATATTTAATTGTTGCTGGCCTTTTGGCAACGCTACTTGGCGACGCGCTAACGTTGCTGCCCACTCAGCGCTTGCTGTACGCAATTGGGGCATTTTTCCTCTCGCACTTGCTCTATACCCTCTATTTTGCCAGCCAGATGACCTTTGGTTTGTTCTGGCCTTTGCCGCTAATTTTGTTAGTTGTTGGGGCGTTATTAGTGGCGGTGATTTGGACGCGTCTTGAAACGTTCCGCTGGCCGATTCTGACGTTTATCGGCATGACGCTGGTGATGGTGTGGCTCGCGGGTGAATTGTATTTCTACCGGCCAACGAGCCCAAGTCTCTCGGCCTTTATCGGCGCGACTCTGCTGCTTTTAGGTAATATTGTTTGGTTAGGTAGCCATTACCGTCGCCGTTTTACGGGTGATAACGCCATCGCCGCTGCCTGCTATTTTGCTGGGCACTTTATGATTGTCCGCGCGTTGTATATCTAAATTCCCTCTTGACTCTGGAGTTAACTCCAGAGAGTAACATGGGTAATGAGAACATTATCATTACCCAGGAGGACCCATGCTCAACTCCCCAAAACCACCGCAATTTGCTAAGGCAAAGTTAAGCCCGTTACCTGCGCAAACGTCCTCCTGCTGTAACAACGATGCCTGCACCGCAATGCCAGAGACAGAAGCCGTTGCTGATACCGGCGAGCGCTATAGCTGGCTGGTTGATGGTATGGATTGCGCAGCCTGCGCCCGCAAGGTTGAGAATGCGGTGAAACAGATCGCGAGTGTTCAACGCGTTCAGGTGCTTTTCGCCACACAAAAATTGCTGGTGACCGCGGAAAGCGACATCCGTGCGCAAGTTGAGAAAGCCGTTAAAGCCGCAGGGTATAACCTGAGAAACAGCACCGCGCCGGCTCCGCAAACCTCCCCCCTGCGCGAAAACTTACCGCTCATTTTGCTGATAGCGATGATGGTGTTGAGTTGGGGTTTGGAACAATTTAACCATCCGTTTGGTCAGTTCGCGTTTATCGCCACTACACTGGTTGGCCTGTGGCCGATAGCCCGCCAGGCGCTGCGCCTGATGCGTAGCGGCAACTGGTTTGCCATTGAAACGTTGATGAGCGTCGCCGCCATTGGCGCGCTGTTTATCGGCGCAACAGCCGAAGCCGCGATGGTGCTGCTGTTGTTCTTAATTGGCGAACGTCTGGAGTCTTACGCAGCCAGCCGCGCGCGCCGTGGTGTCAGCGCACTCATGGCGCTGAAACCCGAAGTGGCCACCCGTATTCGCAATAGCGAACGCGAAACCATTCCCCTTGAGGAGCTACGTCCTGGTGATGTCATTGAAGTGGCAGCTGGCGGACGTTTGCCCGCCGATGGCCGGCTGTTAACGCCATTTGCCAGCTTCGATGAAAGCGCGTTAACCGGCGAGTCGATTCCCGTTGAGCGCCAACAGGACGAAAAAGTGCCGGCGGGCAGCACCAGTGTCGACAGGCTCGTGCTGCTCGAAGTGATTTCAGAACCGGGCGACAGCGCCATCGACCGCATCCTGCGTTTAATTGAAGAAGCAGATGAACGCCGCGCGCCTATTGAGCGCTTCATCGACCGTTTCAGCCGCATTTACACGCCAATAATTATGGCTATCGCGCTACTCGCGGCGGTCGTTCCGCCATTGTTGTTCGGGCAAAGTTGGGGCGAGTGGATTTACAAAGGGCTGGCGCTGTTGCTGATTGGCTGCCCGTGTGCGCTGGTGATTTCCACCCCGGCGGCAATCACTTCCGGGCTGGCGGCAGCGGCACGCCGTGGCGCGTTAATCAAAGGCGGCGCGGCACTCGAACGCCTCGGCAGAATCCAGCATATCGCGTTTGATAAAACCGGCACGCTGACTGCTGGCAAGCCGCAGGTCACAGCAATAGAAGTGAACAGTGAGATTAGTGAAAACGACCTGCTGGCGCTGGCCGCTGCCGTTGAGCAAGGTTCATCGCACCCGCTGGCACAAGCGATTGTGCGTGAAGCACAAAGTCGCGGGCTGACGTTACCTGAAACCAGTGCGAACCGGGCGCTGGCGGGTATTGGCGTAGAAGCGACGATTAATGCCGAAACCGTGCTGCTGAGCGCGCCGGGCAAACTTGCGGCGAATGTTCTCGATGCACAGTGGCAAACGCGAATCACCCAGCTTGAGGCAGAAGGCCAAACGGTGATTGCCGCCGTGCAGCAAGGCAAACTCCTCGGCGTTCTGGCTCTGCGCGATACCCTGCGCAGCGATGCCAAAGCAGCCGTTACCGCACTGAAAAACATTGGCGTTCAAAGCGTAATGCTCACCGGCGATAACCCTCGAGCGGCGGCGGCAATTGCCCAGGAATTGGGGATGGATTATCGCGCCAGCCTGCTGCCCGTCGATAAAGTCAGCGCGGTAAACGAGCTTAACGCCCGCTCACCGCTGGCGATGGTCGGCGATGGCATTAACGACGCGCCCGCGATGAAAGCAGCCACCATCGGTATCGCGATGGGCAGTGGCACTGATGTGGCACTTGAAACCGCAGACGCCGCACTGACCCACAACCGCCTGACAGAACTTGCTAGCATGATTGGTCTGGCGCGGGCAACGCATAACAATATCCGCCAAAACATCACGATTGCGCTGGGATTGAAGGGGATTTTCCTGGTCACCACGCTGTTGGGGATAACCGGTTTGTGGCTTGCAGTGTTAGCTGATTCTGGTGCCACAGCTCTGGTGACAGCCAATGCGCTGCGGTTGCTGCGCAAGAAAGAGTAATCATGGCGGGTAGGGTAGACAGACGCTAACTCCCCTACCCGCCAAAGATTTGTTACCAGAACTTATATTTACATCATTCCCAGAATACGCGGTAACCACAATGAAACCGCCGGAATGTAAGTCACCATCCCCAGCACCACCACCAACACGGCGTAGAACGGTAGCATTGCGCGTACCACTACTTCGATTTTCTGTTTACTCACCGCACTGGCAACAAACAGCACCGAACCCACTGGCGGGGTAATCAACCCTATCCCGAGGTTCACCATCATAATCATGCCAAAATGCACGGGATCGATACCCAGCGAGTTGGTCACCGGCAGTAATACAGGTGTCAGGATCAGGATAATCGGTGCCATATCCATCAAGGTGCCAATCAGCAGCAACATGATGTTGATGTACATCAGGATGACGTATTTGTTGTCAGACAGCGACGTGAAGAACTCGGTGATGCGTGAAGGCAACTGCATGTAAGTCATGACTGCGCCAAACGCTGCAGCAAAACCAATCAAAATCATCACGATAGAGACTGTTTTTACCGTGCGGAACATGAGCTTTGGCAACTCGCTCCACTTGTAGTCACGGTAGATAAACATGGTCACGAAGAACGCCCACACGCAGGCCACTGCCGCCGATTCTGTCGCAGTAAATACCCCGGTCAAGATCCCACCGAGAATAATGACCACCGTCATCAACCCCCACAACGCGTCGAAGAAAATCTTCACCGCTTGTTTGAAGGGGATGCGTTCGCCTTTCGGGTAACCGCGTTTATGGGCAAAGAACAGGCACATCACCATCAAGGAGAAACCTAGCAACAGCCCAGGCATCACACCGGCAATAAAGAGGGTTGCGATGGAAACGGTCCCTCCTGCTGCCAGTGAATAAATCACCGAGTTGTGACTTGGCGGGATCAAAATCGCCTGCACCGATCCACTCGCCGTTACCGCCGCTGCATATTCACGCGGATAACCCTTTTTCTCCATTTCCGGGATCATCACGCTGCCGATGGATGCTGTATCCGCCACTGATGAACCTGAAATCGCCCCGAAGAACGTAGAGGCGACGATATTCACCAGCGACAAACCGCCACGAATAAATCCAACGAAGATGTAGGCAAAGTTAACCAGGCGACGGGCAATGCCCCCTTCCGCCATGATTGCCCCCGCAAGGATAAAGAACGGAATCGCCAACAGGGTAAATTTGTTCACCCCACTGGTGATTTGAATCATGATCGCTTCCAGCGGCAAATCTATCCATAACGCGCCCACCATGGCACTTAGCCCAACGGCAAAGGCCACAGGCATTCCCACAGCAAGCAACACTGCAAGTGTTGCTAATAAAATAAATGCGTCCATGTTATCCCCTGGTCTTAACCGTGATTACCCAGCATCACGATTGGGCGGTTCTCTTGAGTGCCATATAGCAAGCGCTCGACAACAAACAGAATCAGTAAAATCGCCCCTACGGGTAGCGGTAGGTAGGTTTGGCCGGAAGTGAGTAGCGGGAATTCGGCAACAGGCTGTTCCCATAAATCAGCGCACAGGTAGAAGCTGTAATAGAACATCACCAGCGAAATGATCAGCATCAGCACATCGACCATACGCGCACAAAACGTCTGCCACGCGAGTGGCAAACGGTCTGTCATCATATTCACAGCAATGTGTGAACCGGCGCGGTAACTTACCGCCGCGCCGAGGAACGTGAAGGTCACCATGCAGATTATTGCCACTGGCTCAGGCCAGGACTCCCCACGGTTCAGAACGTAGCGAGAGAAAATCCCTATTGGAATAATGATGGTCATCACCAACAGAGACAGCCCCGAAACGAACATCGCCAGCAAATAAATTTTATCCATCAAATCTGAATAGCGTTGGGACATATGCCCTCCACACAAGCGTTAGCGACAAAAATTACTTAACTTCAGCGATGGCTTTCATCAATTCCTGATGCTTTTCACCATACTGTTTACGAACGGGTTCTGTGGCTTTCACAAACCAGGCTTTGTCGATTTCATGGAACTGAACGCCACCGGCTTTCATTTTTTCCAATGCTTGTTTGTTATAGGCATTCCACAATTCACGCTGTTCCATTTGCGCAGCACGAGCCAGGGTAAGGATTTTTTGCTGTTGATCAGGGGTTAATTTGTCCCACTTCACTTTGGAATAGAGCAGCATTTCAGGGGTGGTAAAGTGGCCACTCAGTGTGTAGTTTTTGGCGACTGGCATATAGTTGTGGGCAATAAACGTTGGCGGGTTGTTTTCAGCGCCGTCGATAACCCCGGTTTGCATCCCGCTATACACTTCGCTCACACCCATAGCCACTGAGTTTGCACCCATGCTTTTCAGTGTTGCCAATGCGACTGGGCTGCCCTGAACGCGGATTTTCATCCCTTTCAGATCTTCCGGTTTCAGGACTGGTTTTTTAGTAATCAGGTTACGCGTGCCGGAGTCCATCCAGCCGAGGAACACCAAGCGGGATTTCGGGTTGTTGGTCAGTTTATCGCCGATTTGTTTACCCAGATCGCCATCGATCACTTTGTGCATATGATCTTCATCGCGGAACACATACGGCAGGGTAAAGACTTCAACATCAGGTAGGATCGCAGCCACCGGTGCCATCGATACACGAATGATGTCGATTGCCCCCATCTGCGCTTGTTCAATCATCTGTTTTTCATCGCCCAGCACACCACTTGGGAACACTTTAATTTCTAAATCACCGTTAGTTTCTTGTTTGAGTTTTTCACCCATGTGCTGCACCGCAATCACGTTCGGATAACCTTCCGGATGAACGTCAGCAGCTTTGATCACTTGTGCGATAGCAGATTGGGCAAACAAAATTGACGCGGTAGACAGGCATAACCCAGCAAAAGTAGGCAGAAAAGTTTTTTTCATTGTTGTGTCGCTCCAGCAGAGGTAGAAATTTGAGATAAGAATTAAAACAATGTTTTATTTTGTCTTTTAGAAATTAGACTAAGTGGAGAAAAGCGAGGGTGAAGCACTTCACAAAAGCGATAAAAAATGAAATTGGAGTTCAAAGAACGCGCAAAAAGGGTTCAGAAGCCCAGAGCGGGGAGCAAAGGGCTGAAGCGATTTTATTGCCCTTTACGCAGCAAATAGCGATAAGGCAATGATTCCACTTGTTTAGCAATAAGCTCGTGTTCCATGAATACACAAAACCCGGGGATATCACGCGTGGTTGCGGGATCATCAGCAATAATCAGCAATGTTTCACCTGTCTGCATATTGCGTACGGTTTTACGTACCATCATGACAGGTTCCGGGCAGCGCAGGCCCAAAGCATCAAGAGTGTGGTCAGGATTGGCGAAAAGATCGGTCATGAGCGGTCTCAAAATTAACAAACCGCGCTAGTTTACCCCCGGCAGATTATCGTGCAAGTTACGTGAACGATTGCGTTAAAATTAACCATTGCAATGCGGGAGTAACGCAGTATCATCCTTCCCGCTTTAAGAATCACCAGGTGAACAATTTCATCTGGAAGTTTTATGGGTTCCCTCACCCCACTTACTAAAAAGGCTACAAAATGATGCAGTTCAATTCTATTCAGCGCACTAAAGCGCTGTTCTGGCTATCGCTATTCCATTTGCTGGTGATCACTTCCAGCAACTATCTGGTTCAATTACCGGTGTCGGTGTTTGGCTTCCACACCACCTGGGGTGCATTTAGTTTTCCTTTTATCTTCCTCGCGACTGACCTGACGGTACGCATTTTTGGCGCGCCTCTCGCACGACGTATTATTTTTGCCGTGATGCTTCCCGCGCTGGTGATTTCCTACGGTATCTCTGCGCTCTTTTATATGGGAACCTGGCAAGGGTTTGAAGCGTTGCTGCACTTCAACCTGTTTGTCGCCCGTATCGCTGTCGCCAGTTTTATGGCTTATGCGCTGGGACAGATTCTGGATGTGCACGTATTTAACCGCCTGCGACAGAGCCGCTACTGGTGGCTTGCACCGACAGCATCGACGCTATTAGGTAACATCAGCGACACGCTATCATTCTTCTTTATCGCATTCTGGCGCAGCCCGGATGCATTTATGGCGCAGCATTGGGTTGAAATCGCTATTGTGGATTACTGCTTCAAAGTGTTAATCAGCATCGTATTCTTCCTGCCGATGTATGGCGTATTGCTGAATATGTTGCTGAAACGGCTCGCAGACAAATCTGAAAATTCAGCGTTGCAGCCCGGTTGACGGTGGTTGAATTATCTTGTGATAAGATGCTGATATCAGCCGCAAAGGCTTGCTAACGTAAAGGAAGAAGTCATGGGTAACCTGGTAAAATATGTCGGTATCGGCCTGCTGGTATTAGGCCTTGCTGCTTGCGATAACAGCGACAGCAAGACAGCGAAGACGA
>DATERH010000188.1:0-14775 GCA_035271785.1 Buttiauxella sp. | reverse complement strand
ACACATCTACCGCTAAAAGCCATTTCTGATGCGATAACGCCAGATTTATTACGCCAGATAATCACCATCCTGTATCATGACCTGCAAACCAAGTTTGGTATTGCACAGCCGCATGTGCTGGTTTGTGGCCTCAACCCCCATGCCGGGGAAGGTGGTCACATGGGCACTGAGGAAATTGATACCATCATTCCAGTACTGAATGAAATGCGTGGCCTGGGAATGAATCTTTCTGGCCCACTACCGGCAGATACGCTGTTTCAGCCAAAATATCTTGATAACGCCGATGCAGTGCTGGCGATGTACCACGATCAAGGCTTACCGGTACTCAAATACCAGGGCTTTGGTCGGGCGGTAAATATCACGCTAGGCTTACCTTTTATCCGCACTTCAGTTGACCATGGAACCGCGCTAGAACTAGCCGGCCACGGGAAAGCTGATGTCGGCAGTTTTATTACGGCGCTTAATCTCGCCATCAAAATGATTACTAATACTCAATGAATACTCGTGTCCACCAGGGCCATTTAGCCCGTAAACGTTTTGGACAAAACTTCCTTAATGACCAGTTCGTTATCGACAGTATTGTCTCTGCAATTAATCCACAAAAAGGCCAGGCAATGGTTGAAATCGGCCCCGGCCTCGGCGCATTAACCGAGCCTGTGGGTGAACGCCTGGACGAAATGACCGTTATCGAGCTGGACCGTGATCTTGCGGCCCGCCTGCAAACGCATCCTTTCCTGGCGCCAAAGCTGACGATTTATCAGCAAGATGCCATGACTATGGATTTTGGAGAGTTGTCGCAAAAAATCGGTCAGCCGTTGCGCGTATTTGGCAACCTGCCGTATAACATCTCTACACCATTGATGTTCCATCTCTTTAGCTATACTGATGCCATTGCTGACATGCACTTTATGCTGCAAAAAGAGGTGGTAAACCGTTTAGTGGCTGGCCCAAACAGTAAAGCGTATGGTCGTTTAACTGTAATGGCACAGTATTTTTGCAATGTGATCCCAGTGCTTGAAGTGCCACCAACGGCCTTCACACCGGCACCCAAAGTGGATTCTGCCGTTGTCCGCCTGATACCACATGCAACAATACCGCATCCAGTGAAAGAGCTGCGTGTATTAAGCCGCGTCACGACTGAAGCCTTTAATAAACGTCGCAAAACGATTCGTAATAGCCTTGGCCATCTGTTTAGCGCTGAAGTGATGGCAGAGCTGGGAATCGACCCAACCCTGCGTGCTGAGAACATCTCAGTCGCACAGTATTGCCAACTGGCAAACTATTTGGCTGAGCATCCGCAACAGCCGAAGGAGAGTTAACGATGTTAAATTCGCCCCGCGTATGCATTCAGGTACAAAGCGTCTATATCGAATCCCAGTCCTCTCCGGAGCACGAGCGTTTCGTCTTTGCTTATACCGTCACCATCCGTAACCTGGGGCGAACACCGGTGCAATTGCTTGGCCGTTATTGGCTCATCACCAATGGTAACGGCCATGAAACTGAAGTTCAGGGCGAAGGCGTGATTGGCGCCCAGCCGCATATTGAACCGGGCAACGAATACAGCTATACAAGTGGTGCGGTACTTGAAACACCGCTTGGCACCATGCAAGGTCATTACGAAATGGTCGATTCTCAGGGTGACGCTTTCCGCGTTGCTATCCCGGTGTTCCGCCTGGCTATTCCAGCCTTCATTCACTAATACAATGTCTACATACCTGATTGGCGATGTTCACGGCTGTTACGATGAACTGGTTGCCCTACTGCAACAGGTTGATTTCAAGCCTGGCGAAGATACTTTATGGCTTACGGGCGATCTCGTCGCGCGTGGGCCAGGTTCACTTGAAGTCCTGCGTTTTGTGCGTGGGCTTGGTGATAGCGTGCGTCTCGTTCTCGGCAACCATGACCTGCATTTGCTCGCGGTTTATGCAGGTATCAGCCGGAATAAACCTAAAGATCGCGTATCCCAACTGTTGGAAGCGCCCGATGTCGACGAACTGCTTAACTGGTTACGTCGCCAGCCTTTGCTTCTGGTTGATGAAGAGAAAAAGCTGGTAATGGCTCACGCAGGGGTCACGCCGCAGTGGGATTTGAGTACCGCGATCGCCTGTGCGCGTGATGTCGAAGCGGTGCTATCGAGCGACAGTTATCCGTTATTCCTCGATGCGATGTATGGCGATATGCCGAATAACTGGTCGCCCGACCTTTCAGGGTTAGCGCGTCTGCGATTTATTACCAACTCGCTGACTCGTATGCGTTATTGCTTCCCGAATGGGCAGCTGGATATGTACTGCAAAGACACACCAGAAAGCGCACCCACGCCACTGAAACCGTGGTTTGCGATCCCTGGGCCTGTGACCGATGAGTATTCCGTTATTTTCGGGCATTGGGCGTCTTTGGAAGGAAAAGGGACACCAGAAGGGATTTACGGACTAGATACCGGCTGCTGTTGGGGCGGAGACTTAACCTGCCTTCGCTGGGAAGATAAAACCTATTTTGTTCAGCCATCGAACCGACAGCAAGATATTGGTGGTGAAACAGCTATCGCCTCTTAGTCTGCCCTCATCAACTTTCCTCTTGTTTCTTGGTTAACTCAAAAACAAGGGGAAACTGAACGCCCCATAAATAGTCCTATATAACAATAAAAGTCACCGCATCGTTGACTTTACCTATCAGCGTGGAAAATATATTAGCCTCGTACATTTCGTTGCAGAAAGCCGTAATTCACGTTTATTCTTTCTTTATTATCTGAGACTCAAAGGTTATTTTTCATAAAATATTTTCCTCGCCCTCATTTGTTTTATAGGAACTTATTCAAAGACCGCCATCGAATATAGCATTGATAGCTTTAACGATTATTAAGTAGCTCATAATTACAATAATACTTTTTATTATTTATTCATTCAAAACATGCAGTTAGAATAACGATGCTGTTATTTTTAATATTTATCATTATTTATGTCGTGAATTACATTCCCAGCAAAATGACTCCCTCCCGGTATTTACTCTGTACTTCGGCTATCTCGTAGTGACTGTGGATTTTTATTTTAAAATTTCACTGAGAAATTACCTATGCAACGGAAAAAAGTCTATCTGCCTGTATCGCTCTGGCGTTAAGCAGTAACAGTTTCGCGGCAATCGAAAGTATGTATGGAGACCCGCATCACCCGGCAAAGTGTTTTCACACTGAATGAGTCAGCGTTATTCCGGATAAAGTCATATTTCACTTCATTTCTTTCGCGAAAAAGGCACTTGTTAATTCAACCAGAACAAGCACCCGCACTGCATCATTACTGGGTGCAGCAGGTCAGAAATTCAGCGTGGATGATGGTCAGAATGGCGGCGGTGTGAACGACGTGGCACAGTTCAGCATGCCGTATAAAACCGAGAAAGCGCAGTTTGGTGTGGAAGCGTATAGCTGGAAAGAAGATGGCATCAGCGATAAAGGCATGATGTTGAATTTTAAACGTAACGTCTAATACTCATCGTTCCTGAATAAAAAAGCCACAAATATTTGCAGCTTTCCATATCTAAAAATAATAATACTTCTATTAGTTTTGCAACTTCATCATTTCAAACTCAGCAAACATCCCATCTGAAATTCGTTTCACGATTTCGTTTTTTAGGGTGTTTTTTCTACTTATCATATAAATATTAATATCTGGAATTTGCTGTTCTGCTTCCACTTTTTTCAGAGAATGGCTTTTTCCGTATTTTTCAAAAAACCAAACTGGCATCAGAGACACCAACTCAGAATGCTCAAGGGCAGCGGCAATCGCAAATACGCTTGAACTGCTGAACGACTGTTTCCTGACACCAAACATCTCGCGAATTCTTTCCCGAGTTTCCCTCATAACCAGCCCCTCCGAGGAGTAAAGCGCAAATTGCTCGGTCTGGAACATTTCTGAAGTCAGTTTGTCTTTTATTCTTGGGTGATTCTCATTACAAACCCAAATGATCGGGTCATTGGTGAGTGGGACGTTGATAATATCAGGACGATAAATTGGGTTAAGATCGAAGATAAAATCGACCTGACGCAATGACAGCTGGTCATCCAGGTTAGTCACACTCACATCAATGGGTTGATGTGTCACATTACAATCAATATTCTCATTTTTAATGAAATTCATCAAAACGGGTAAAATACGAATGGCACTATAGGGCGCGCAATGAATGCGAATTTCATTCCGAATGTTATTGCTAACAAGCTCCTGAATGCTTTCCAGCAACCCCAGATAATTATCATTAATTACATTGTGAATATTAACGGCCGTAGCTGTTTTTATTAACTTTGTGCCATTACGCACAAACAGAGGATCGGAGAAAAAATCACGTAATTTGTTAAGGGACTGACTAATAGCGGAGCTACTACGCCCCATCCTATCTGCTGCCTCAGCGACACTTTCAAAATCGTAAACCAGCTCAAAAACCGCTAAAAGATTTAAGTCAAATCTTTTGAGAAGTTGGCTATCAATCATTTGATTTTTATCGCTCATTCCTTGCCTCATATATAAATACGAATGATATAACCGGACTACGTTCCGATGTAGCCCAGGACCTGCTTTATAGAATAGTTAATATATATATTTTCTGCATAATTGTGCGGAAAATGAAAAAACCGCAAAAAAATCATTTTTAAGACTTTTTTGCGGTTCGAAATTATAAACGACCTTTAACGGCGTTCCAAAACTTCGAAACAGTAACCGTGGGAATTATTTTCGTCCGCATCGTGGAATTCGCTGAACGTTGACTGCCATTCGTCCGGGTCGTAATCCGGGAAATGCGTGTCGCCTTCCACTTCCGCATCAATGTGCGTCAGGTACAAACGTTGTGCTTTCGGCAGGAACTGTTCGTAAACACGCCCACCGCCAATCACCATAATCTCTTCCGCATCGCCACAGGCCTTAATGGCATCGTCTACGGACGAAACCCACTCAACGCGGTCATCGGTGCCAGGCTTGCTGCTGATGACGATATTCTTGCGTCCAGGAAGTGGCCGACCGATAGACTCCCAGGTCAAACGCCCCATAACGACAGGTTTATTTAGCGTATTGCGTTTAAACCATGCCAGATCGGCAGGTAAGTCCCAAGGCATGGCGTTTTCCATACCAATTACACGATCTACCGCTAATGCAGCAATCAGACTTATCATTCTATTTACCCAAGGGTGGTGAAAAAATTGCCGCCACTATACGGAAAGCGCATTCTTTCGTCGACTATCCACAAGCCCGTCCGTAAGAATTTTTTTGTTCTGCTACTGTAAACCTGTCACATAGTGCTTCCTGGCATAACAGGAACAATGAGTTAGTTTAAAAGTGTGAGAAACAATGTAAAAATTCTTATGCGTGCTCAGCCATATACTATAAGTTTACGCAATAGCTGCGGTATAGTTCACGTTTATTGCTCTTAATTTTGCCGGATACCCCCATGCTGGAAACCACACTTTTTGTTGCCACAATTGCCACTCTGGGGATGCTCTCCCCCGGCCCTGATTTCTTTCTGGTCATTAAGAATGCCGCTCGCTACCCACGTGCTGCTGCGATGATGACCAGCATTGGGGTAATCAGTGGTGTCGCGACCCACATGGCTTATTGTGTGGCAGGTTTAGCAGTACTTATCACCACCACTCCGTGGTTATTCGGTTTTCTGAAATACGCTGGTGCCGCGTACCTGATCTGGGTTGGCGTACACGCTCTGCTTGCTCGCGGCGGCAGTAAAATGGATGTCAGCAATGTTGAACGCCAACACACCACGCTAAAAAAAGCCTTCCTACAGGGCTATTTATGCAACCTACTGAACCCGAAGGCGACGCTGTTCTTCCTTTCCGTGTTCACCCAAGTGTTGAGTGTAAATTCCGGCACCATGGAAAAGCTTTGGTACGCAGGCGTGATCCTGATGCTGTCTGTTGTCTGGTGGCCACTTTTAGTGGTACTGATTCAGAGCGAGCCGGTTCGACGCGGCCTTGCCAAAGTACAGAAGATTGTCGATAAGTTGCTGGGTGGAATGCTGATTGCACTTGGGATTAAAGTGGCATTGAGCTGATTTCGCTCGACGAAACAGAAGTCAAAAAGCTCCCAATCCGGTAACAACGTTCACTCAAGCCAATGAATGAGGGGAAACACCGGGATTTGGTTCCCGGAGGGACGCCAAACCCGGTGGTCGCCCCGGATATCTCGTTCTTAAACTTATGGTGTTACCGGATTGGGAGCTTTTTTATTACTCAGGCTTTACGGGTGGCTCATCAGCCAATTTTCCCGAATGAATCCCCTCTTCTGTTCCTTGCCAGCCATGGCGCTGAATCACGTTGAGGTGTGCACGATCTTCGTTAATCACATCAGTCAGCATGGCACTGGTGCGTTTGAGAACATCGGCGCGTGCTGACCAGTCAGGAGCAGGTACCATTTCTTCCACCATTTGCGTATTGAAACGACGGAAATGGTCGGCTCGTTCTCGCGCCTCGTAACTCCCCACACCCAACCCTTCAAGTGCCCTGCGCCCTACTTTCAACGCCCCTTCAAAAGTCTCACGCTCAGGTTGCTCAACCCCTAACTGACGCAGGCGAATGAAATGGTCGAGGTCACGTGCGCGAGCAATCACTTTCAGATGCGGGAAATGCTCTTGTACCAGTTCGGCTAATTGAATATTAGCATCCGGATCGTCGATGGCATTGATCAGCACTTCCGCTTTTGCCGCCCCCGCAGACTCCAGCAAATCCACGCGTGTTGCATCACCATAAAACACTTTAGTGCCAAACTTACGCAGCGTTTCGATATGGTCTGGGTCGTGATCGAGAACCACCATTTTCACTCCGCTGGTCAGCAACAAACGCCCGGCGATTTGCCCAAAACGGCCAAAGCCTGCAATGATCACACGCGGTTGTTCTTCATCAATTTCATCCGCTTCTCGCGCCTGATCTTTGCCTGATTTTTCGAGATGATTGAACAGTACCAGTAGCAGTGGCGTTGCCGCCATTGATAGTGCGACGGCAAGCGTGAGGGATTTTGCCCAACTGCCGTCCAGGACCTCTGCCATTCTCGCAGTACCAAAAATGACGAAGGCGAATTCACTTCCCTGCCCGAGCAAAACGGCAAACCAGCGTCGCTGTTTGCGCGGCACGCTAAGCGGTTTTGCCACGATCCAAAGCGTAATAATTTTAATTGCCAGGAAACCGAACAACAGGGCAATGATGCGTAGCGGGTTATCCACCAGCGTACCAAAATCTATCGACATGCCAACGCCGATGAAAAACAGCCCAAGCAACAAGCCTTTGAAGGGTTCGATATCGCTTTCCAGCGCATGACGATATTCAGAACTTGCCAGTAACACGCCCGCGAGAAACGCCCCCATCGCCATTGAAAGCCCTGCTTCTTCGAGCAATAAACCAAAGCCGAACACCATAAACAACGCCATGGCACTAAAAACTTCACGCAGGCCAGATCGCGCCACAAATCGCATTACTGGGCGTGTTACATAACGGCCCAACAATATGACTATCGCCAGCGCTCCTACCACTTTGAGCGCAGAAATTGAAAACGCTGCAAAAGTTGTGGTTGCACCACTGCTGGCTAATAAGGGGATCATCGCCACCAGCGGAATTGCGGCGATATCCTGAAATAGCAGGACTGCAAATGCGCTGCGCCCCATCTGTGAAACGGTCAGGTTGCGCTCGTTCATCGCCTGCATAGCTATCGCTGTGGAGGAAAGTGCCAGCGTCAGACCGATTAATATCGCCACTTGCCAGCGCAATCCTAAAAATATACAGAACAAACCGAGTAGTAATCCGCACGCCACCATTTGCAGTGCGCCACCGCCAAATACCGAGGCACGCAGCGTCCATAACCGTTGCGGATCCAACTCCAGCCCAATGACGAATAGCATTAACACCACGCCTATCTCCGCAAAGTGCAGAATAGTTTCGGCGTCAGTCACCAGTCGCAATCCCCACGGCCCGATAATGCAACCCGCGATAAGGTAGCCCAGTACCGATCCCAACCCCAGACGCACCGCAATCGGAACAATGATCGCCGCGGAACCGAGATAAATCAGCGCCTGAATCATGCTGTGGCTATCCATTTTTTGCCTCCCGCCAGTCGAGCAAGCGTTGCTTATACATTTCGGCTTGTACCTCGAGGGTATTTTCGTCACAAACAAAAGTGAAATGGATGGTGAAATACGGTAACCAGTTCATGCCGCAATATAGCGCTGTGGCTTGCAATGGCTGACCAAGGACATCAAAGCCTGGATGGTTACCGAGTTCGAAGTGGTTATCACCGCCACCGGTAGTGACAGCCCACATCACGCTTTTACCGTGTAATGCCGTACCACTGTGGCCATATGCCCAACCGTGAGAGAGCACTTTATCAATCCAAAGTTTCATCAATGGCGGCATGCTGTACCACTGCATCGGATGCTGCCAGATAACCAAATCGGCGCGGCTTACTGCTTCCTGTTCGGCGGTAATATCAATGTTGAAATCGGGGTATAACTCGTAAAGAGAGCGCACTTCCACATCAGGCAAAAGTGAGGCCTGCTCTATCATTTTTCGGTTGGCATGGGAGTGATGCGGGTAAGGATGTGCATAAATAATTAAGATCATGAATAAACCTGTTGTTTTACTGCTCTCTTTTAACGAAAGAGTGTAGTCAGTAATTCAACAGGCTAATAGTCAATATTCTTGACGAGCTAAGTAGATAAGACTGAATGAGTTATCCAGTTCATCCATAGATTTAACCTGGTCACGCTTCGCGCTTCGTTTTCAGAACCAGAACACTCTTAAACGAAAAACGGCCCCTGAAATCAGGGGCCGTTTGTTTTTACGTCGGATAAAGGATATTAGCCTTTAATCTGTGCGTGCATTTCCTGAACTGAAGTCACTTTTTCAGTTGCATCGGCATTCAGCGCCATCGCGGTGGCAAAGCCGCCGTTAAGCGTAGTGTCGTAATGCACTTTATATTGCAGCGCGCTGCGACGGATGAGTTTGGAATCCTCAATCGCCTGGCGGCCCGCGGTAGTATTGATGATGTAGGTGTATTCGCCATTCTTGATACGGTCCTGAATGTGCGGACGACCTTCATGCACCTTGTTCACCAAACGTGGGTTGATGCCTGCTTCGCCCAGCACCACCGCAGTGCCGTGGGTCGCGTCTAGCTCAAAGCCCTGTTTCAGCAGTTTGGCAGCAAGGTCCACTACGCGTTTTTTGTCGCCTTCACGGACAGAGAGCAGCGCGCGGCCAGGTTTACGCATTGTAGACTGGCTGCCCAGCATCGCTTTAGAGAACGCTTCAGCGAAGGTACGGCCAACACCCATGACTTCACCAGTGGAGCGCATTTCTGGCCCTAACAGTGGGTCAACACCTGGGAATTTGTTGAACGGCAGTACCACTTCTTTCACGGAGTAGTAAGGCGGGATGATTTCTTTGGTCATGCCCTGCTGAACCAGTGTTTGCCCAACCATTACACGCGCGGCAACTTTCGCCAGCGCCATACCCGTTGCTTTGGAAACAAACGGCACGGTACGCGCAGCACGCGGATTCACTTCAATCAGGTAGACTTCGTTATCTTTCACCGCAAACTGCACGTTCATCAAACCACGAACTTGCAGCTCGAATGCCAGTTTCTTCACCTGTTGACGCATCACATCCTGGATTTCCTGGCTCAACGTGTAAGCTGGCAGAGAACATGCAGAGTCACCGGAGTGAACGCCCGCTTGCTCAATGTGTTCCATGATGCCGCCAATCAGTACAGTTTCGCCGTCGCAGATTGCATCCACATCGACTTCTACTGCATCGTCAAGGAAGCGGTCCAGCAGCACCGGCGCGTCGTTGGAAACGCTAACCGCTGTCTGGAAGTAACGGCGCAGGTCGATTTCGTCATAAACGATTTCCATCGCGCGCCCGCCCAGAACGTAGGACGGGCGAACCACCAGCGGGTAGCCGATATGTGCCGCTTTCTCTACCGCCATTTCGATGGTCGTCACGGTGGCGTTGGCAGGCTGTTTCAGTTTCAGGCGGTCAACTGCATGCTGGAAACGTTCACGGTCTTCTGCACGGTCGATGGCATCTGGGCTGGTGCCGATGATTGGCACGCCAGCGGCTTCCAGTTCACGAGCCAGTTTCAGCGGAGTCTGGCCGCCGTACTGCACGATTACACCTTTTGGTTTCTCAACGCGCACGATTTCCAGCACATCTTCGAAGGTAACCGGCTCGAAGTACAGGCGGTCGGACGTGTCGTAGTCTGTTGAAACGGTTTCCGGGTTACAGTTAACCATGATGGTTTCGTAACCGTCTTCGCGCAGCGCCAGAGAGGCGTGCACGCAGCAGTAGTCGAATTCGATACCCTGGCCGATACGGTTCGGGCCACCGCCCAGCACCATGATTTTGTCACGGTCGTTATTCGGGTTCGATTCGCACTCATCTTCATAAGTGGAGTACATGTACGCAGTGTCGGTCGAGAACTCAGCCGCACAAGTATCTACGCGCTTATAAACCGGATGCAGCTTATATTGCTCACGAAGTTTACGGATTTCTGATTCACGAACGCCCGCCAATTTAGCCAGACGCGCATCAGCAAAGCCTTTACGCTTGAGCATGCGCAGGAAGTCATAGTCGAGGCCGGTGATACCGACTTCTTCCACTTTCTCTTCCAGGCGAACCAGCTCTTCAATCTGCACCAGGAACCATCGGTCAATGTTAGTCAGGTTGAATACACCATCGACAGACATACCCGCACGGAATGCATCAGCAACGTACCAGATACGCTCTGCACCCGCATCTTTGAGTTCACGGCGGATTTTAGTCAGCGCTTCCGGGTCATCCAGATTCACTTTCGGGTCAAAACCGGTTGCCCCCACTTCCAGGCCACGCAGCGCTTTCTGCAAGGATTCCTGTTGTGTGCGGCCAATCGCCATCACTTCACCGACAGATTTCATCTGAGTGGTCAGGCGGTCGTTTGCACCAACGAATTTTTCGAAGTTAAAGCGTGGAATTTTAGTCACAACGTAGTCGATAGACGGCTCAAACGACGCAGGTGTTTTCCCACCTGTGATGTCGTTCATCAGTTCATCGAGGGTGTAACCGACAGCCAGTTTCGCCGCCACTTTCGCAATCGGGAAGCCAGTTGCTTTGGACGCCAGCGCAGAAGAACGCGACACACGCGGGTTCATCTCGATAACAATCAGACGGCCAGTTTTCGGGTTGACCGAGAACTGCACGTTAGAACCGCCCGTTTCCACGCCGATTTCACGCAGTACCGCCATCGAGGCGTTACGCATGATTTGATATTCTTTGTCGGTCAGTGTTTGAGCCGGTGCCACGGTGATGGAGTCACCCGTGTGGATACCCATCGGGTCAAGGTTTTCGATAGAGCAGACGATGATGCAGTTGTCGTTTTTATCACGCACAACTTCCATCTCGTACTCTTTCCAACCGATCAAAGATTCGTCAATCAGCAGCTCTTTGGTTGGAGAAAGATCCAGACCACGTTCGCAGATTTCTTCAAATTCTTCACGGTTGTAAGCGATACCGCCACCGCTACCGCCCATGGTGAATGAAGGACGAATGATGCACGGATAACCCACGTCAGCCGCGACAGCCAGTGCTTCTTCCATGGTGTGAGCAATGCCGGAACGCGCAGTATCCAGGCCGATTTTTTTCATTGCCACGTCGAAGCGACGGCGATCTTCAGCTTTATCGATAGCGTCAGCGGTCGCACCAATCATGGTGACGCCAAACTCAGCCAGCACGCCCTGACGTTCCAGTTCCAGCGCGCAGTTCAGAGCAGTCTGGCCACCCATGGTTGGCAGCACGGCATCTGGACGTTCTTTCTCAATGATTTTGCGTACCACTTCCCAGTGAATCGGCTCGATGTAGGTCGCATCAGCCATTTCTGGGTCGGTCATGATTGTCGCCGGGTTGGAGTTCACCAGAACAACACGGTAACCCTCTTCACGCAGCGCTTTACACGCCTGAGCACCGGAGTAGTCGAACTCGCACGCCTGGCCGATAACAATTGGGCCTGCGCCGAGGATCAGGATGCTTTTTATATCTGTACGTTTTGGCATTTTTTGCTCCGTAGAACCCGTTTATGGTTGTCGCGAGCGACGGGTAAACCCAGGAAAAAACTTGCGAAAAAGCGCAGTTTACAAATAGTAAATGAGCATTTTGAGCAAGTTTTGACGCCGAATCCCCGAGCGCAGCAGAACATCAACGAGTTCTGATTATTTGGCGGTAGAACGGTAGTGCTTAATCAATTCGATAAAGTGGTCAAACAGCGGCGCCGCATCGTGTGGGCCAGGGCTTGCTTCTGGGTGCCCCTGGAAGCTGAATGCTGCTTTATCGGTGCGATGGATACCTTGTAAGGTGCCATCGAACAGTGACTTATGCGTCACACGCAGGTTCGCAGGTAGCGTCGCTTCATCCACTGCAAAACCGTGGTTCTGAGCGGTGATCATCACGCAATCGCGATCCAAATCTTTAACCGGGTGGTTACCACCGTGGTGACCAAACTTCATCTTCACAGTTTTCGCGCCGCTCGCCAGAGCTAACAACTGGTGGCCCAGACAGATACCGAATACCGGAACGTCAGTTTCGAGGAATGATTCGATTGCACTGATAGCATAATCACATGGCGCCGGGTCACCAGGGCCGTTAGATAAGAAGATGCCGTCTGGATTCATCTTCAACACGTCTTCCGCTGAGGTCTGCGCCGGAACAACCGTCAGGCGACAGCCGCGGTCTACCAACATACGCAGAATGTTGCGTTTCACGCCGTAATCGTAAGCGACGACATGGAACGGTAAATCTTCTTCTTTAGCCGCTTCAGGCAAATCGCCTTCCAGTGTCCAACTCCCCTGTTGCCAGGCATAAGCTTCCTGCGTGGTAACTTCTTTCGCAAGATCCATACCGTTGAGGCCTGGGAAAGCTTTCGCTTTTTCAAGCGCCAGTGCGGCGTCAAGGTTATCACCGGCAATGATGCAGCCGTTCTGTGCACCTTTTTCACGCAGAATACGTGTCAGCTTACGGGTATCGATATCAGCAATGGCCACAATGTTATGGCGCTTGAGATAAGAAGAAAGGTCTTCGGTATTGCGATAGTTGCTGGCAATCAGTGGTAAATCACGGATGACGAGGCCTTGCGCATGTACCTGGGAGGATTCTTCATCAGCAGCATTGGTGCCGACATTTCCGATATGAGGATAAGTAAGAGTGACAATCTGGCGGGAATAGGAAGGATCAGTGAGGATTTCTTGATAACCGGTCATTGAGGTATTGAAAACGACTTCCCCAACAGCCTGACCCGATGCCCCAATGGCCCGACCGTAGAATTGGGTTCCGTCTTCCAGAACCAACAGCGCTGACTTAATCAAAACGTCCTCCAGGGAATAAACAGTCAATTTATTTGCATATTAATTCAAAACCATTTCCTGAATCAATGCAAAACAGCCTGTCATTTGGATTTTTGACAAACGGCGGCATTCTAGTGAGATGCCGGGGAAAAGTCTACCATACGCACAACTTTTTATGTGTTTTTTGCCACTCTGATGGAAAAAAGATGAATGGAGCGATGAAATCAACAGCTAACCTACAGTACGTAATCGGTTGCGGACCAGAGTGAGTAGGAAACTGACGATTGAGCGCATCAAAAGTGGACCAAATGGTCAAAAATAACCATGAAATCACGAATAAATGCATTAAGAGTGAGTTTTATGAACATTACAAAGCAAAAATGTAAAAATACATTTGAAAAAACACAAAATAAAAAGGGCAATAAAATATTGCCCTACCAATCAAATAATTACGATTGTAATAACCACATCACGATGGGTAATAAGATTTACAAACTATTCAAATCGAGGACATCACGCATGTCATAAAGACCACTTTTCATAGAGCTTAACCACAATGCAGATCTAACTGCACCATTTGCGAAAGTCATGCGACTTGATGCTTTATGGCTGATTTCAATACGCTCGCCGATGTCCGCAAACATCGCCGTATGTTCACCAATAATGTCACCCGCACGCACCGTAGCAAAACCAATAGTGCCTGGAACTCGCTCGCCGGTGTACCCTTCGCGGGAGTAAACCGCGCACTCTTTCAAATCTTTGTCCATCGCATGAGCAATGGCTTCGCCCATAGCCAACGCGGTGCCTGACGGGGCATCAACTTTATGCCGATGGTGGGCTTCAATGATTTCGATGTCAGTATAATCACCCATCACTTTGGCCGCTTTTTCTAGCAGCTTGAGCATCACGTTCACGCCCACGCTAAAGTTTGCTGCAAAAACAATCGGAACGTCAGCCGAGGCATCAGTAATCGCCTGTTTACCCGCATCATCAAAACCAGTGGTACCGATAACCATCCCTTTACCGTGCTGGCGGCAAAACGCCAAGTGATCCAGCGTGCCTTCTGGGCGAGTAAAATCGATAAACACATCGAAATCATTCACCACCGCATCCAGGTTATCGCTGACGACAACACCGGTTTTAGCAACGTCTGCTAATTCACCAGCATCACTTCCAACCAGGGATGAACCCGTGCGCTCAAGCGCTGCCCCCAGTATTACGCCGTCCATCTGTAATGCTGCCTGAATCAACTGTCGCCCCATGCGACCACCCGCACCCGCGATTGCTACACGGACTTGTGACTCATCCATATTTACTCTCTTTATTAATCTGCATTTAAAACATCCTCAGGTTAACCAGCCCTGCTCAGGGCCGCCACTCGAAAACACCGATAATAAGAAATTTATGACAAAACGGCGGAATTATCAGTAAAAGCAA